>CAJXQE010000043.1 GCA_913058215.1 uncultured Verrucomicrobiales bacterium | reverse complement strand
CTATCCTCTTCGTCGGCAGCGTCAGATGTGTATAAGAGACAGCGTTTCCACTGACACGAAGTTTGATGAGAAGATTACTGTCCGCCCCGGTTGTTTTTGCTTTCAGGCCCTTGCGAATCAGACGGTTGTCATTTTCCCCCAGGGTAAATTCCAGGAATCCCTGGAAGCCAGCGATGTTGTCTGCGATCCCCTCGGATTCCCAGCCTTCCGTCTGCCAAGCGCCACAATCGAACTCGTAGACCAGGCGACCATCTTTCGGGTCACGCTTGTTGAGCGTTTCCCACTTATCGGAAAGCCCGTCGCCATCCTTGTCGGGACGATTGACTTCGTATTCAGGATTCACTCCGCGACCGCCCTGCCAGTCGTCACCGTTGGCTCGCATCGCTTGAGGAGATTCTTCGCCTTCGCCGGTGTCGCCTTTGGCCAGCCAGCCGTCGAGCAATTTGCGGTGACGCGTAACTTCCTCTGCATACGCCGGGTCGTCGATCAGGTTGTGCACTTGAGCAGGATCCTTAACGACATTGTAAAATTCTTCGGCAGGACGCTCACCGAAATAGATCCGCTTGAGATCATCGGAGAGTTCACCGGCAGCGTAGAGCTCTTTCAGATTCTGCAGGTAGACCTGCTTGTCCCGGTACTGTGGTTGGAGCAGGACACGGTCGAGCTTGTAGTTGCGTGTGAATCGAAACTGATCGGTTCGAATGGTGCGCACTCGATCTATGGTGTGGTCGAGCCGATCCTTTCCTGCCGCTACCCATTCGCGAGGAGCAAAGCCTTCGGCAAACAGATCCCGACCTTCGAACCACTCCGGTTTCTCGATGCCGGCCCAGGCGAGCGTCGTAGCGGACAGATCAAGCATATTGACGAGGTCCTTGCGAACAGCTTGCTTGGGAACATAGGCCTCAGGCCCCATCACCATGAACGGCACATGCAGGCCGCCCTCGGTGGGCATCTGCTTGTGACGCACCAGGTGGTTGGCGCCATGATCGCCGAAGTAGACTACAATGGTGTTCCCGGCGAGGCCCGACGCCCGCAGTCCTTTGAGAATCTCACCAATGTGATCGTCGTCGGTGCGGATGGCGTCACAGTGTTGCGCGACCACTTCTCGGTAGATGTCGTTCTGAGGATAGTCAGCGGGAACCGTCACCGTGGCGGGATCAGTTTTGCGATCCGCCGGAAATTTCTTGGTGTTGCTCTTGCCTCCCTTGGTCTGGAACTGAATGAAGAACGGCTGGTTCTGTTCGAGCACGTCCCAGCTATCCGCCTGACCTTTCATCTTCAGCTTCGAGTAGGTGGCGTTCTCGTCCCAGACAAAGTTGTAGTCCGACTTGCCGTGATTGTAGGTCGCGTAGCCCGCTTCCTTCATGATCTCCGGGAGCAACTTCATCCCCTCTGGAAGATAAAGCTGAGCATCCTTCGCCCGGGACGAACGATGCTCATGCGCACCAAAACGGATCTGGCTTGTGCCACCCATCATTGCTGAACGGCAAGCCGAACAGACCGGTGCCGGAACAAATGCGCGATCAAAGCGAACCCCGGCCGCCGCGATCGAATCGATGTTCGGCGTGGCCATCTTGTTCGCTTCGTGACCGTAGCACCCCATCCAGGGGGAAGTGTCCTCGGCGAAAATCCAGATGATGTTTGGCAGGTCATCGGCGCGGAGATTGCCAGATGTCAGAAGCAGTGCGAGGCAGGTAATGAGAAAGCGTTTCATGGATATTGGAAAGTCTGGAAGTCTGTATACCAGAGATCATGCCAATCTCCAGAATCAAGGAAGCCGTGATCGCGAGTTGGGGACGAGTGAATGATTCCGTCAGACTATCTCACTCTTTTACGCCGTAGACATCTCCGACTTGAGAAAGCTCAGTCATCATCATCGGGGTCAGGCGACATCATCGATCTCAATAACGCTTGCGGTGATCAAGAGCGTTTTGCTACCTCCAGAAGAAGAATACGAACTCAGCGGTCAAAGTCTCTGGAGGCCTCTGGGCCGAAAGCAATTTGAATTGCCAACGCTTACGCTATCCGAATACAGTGAGTATCATCATGAGCAGACAGGGCAAACTTTTTGATAGAGCAGCGCAAACCTTCCATTTTCCAGGGATCGGTTCGTGGCTTCCGGTTTTCTTATGTCTCTTGATCGGGATTGCGCGTGCTCAGGACAAGCCGGCAGCCGCCAGCAGTGAAAAGACCTTTCGCGCCGGCGCGTCGACCAGCAATATCACCCTTCCTATCGGGGCGCGGAATGGTGGAGTAATCTCTCGTGGTGGCATCGTCAAAACGGTTCACGACGAGTTGCATGCTCGCTGCCTTGTACTCGACGACGGCACGACTCAGATCGGTATCGCTGTCTGCGATTTGCGAATGATAAATCGCGAAACAATGGAGCGGGCGAAAGCGATCGTTGCCGAGTCCACCGGTATTCCCGCAGACCATCTTTTGATTTCTGCCACCCACACTCACGGTGCGCCCGGAGTGATCGGTCTGCATTCCGACAAAGTCGATCAATGGTATCGCGAATTCCTGGTGACGCGTATCGCCGATGGCCTGCGGCGCGCCCACGCCAATTTGGCACCGGCAAAGGTCGGCTGGGGCGCGGGATCAAATCCGGATCAAATTTTCAATCGCCGCTGGTTCATGACTGAAGGCAAAGTCGGGCCGAATCCTTTTGGCGAAGAAAACGACACCGTAAGAATGAATCCACCGCGGGCGAGCAAGGACCTGATCAAACCCGCCGGACCAATCGACCCCGAGCTGTCAATTCTCAGTGTCCAGCACGCCGAGGGTCGACCACTCGCTCTGCTCGCAAACTACGGTGTTCACTACATTGGTGGATACGTCGGCAATCACCTCAGCGCTGACTACTTCGGCATGTTCTCCGAACGCTTACAACAAGATCTGCGCACGGAGACCAACGCCCCTCCTTTCGTTGCCATGATGTCGAACGGTACCAGTGGCGATACCAACAATAACAATTTCCGACAGCCGAGAATCAAACGCGAGCCCTGGCAACAGATGAAGACCGTGGCCGACGAGCTCGCCGTGGAAGCTCTGCGGGTCTACCGCGAAATCGAGCACCGTTCCGACCTCACTTTGAATGTGGCGACCGTGGATTTGAATCTGTCGGTTAGAAAGCCCGATTCTGAACGCATCGCCTGGGCAGAGAAAACGCTTATCCCCCCTGCCGATGGCGATGTGAAGAAGATCAATCCACGAGCAGTGATCTATGCGCAGGAAGCCCTTGAGCTAAAAGAATTCCCCGAACAGGTGCCCGTCAAACTGCAGGCGATTCGAATCGGCAAACTAGGCATCGTTGCCATTCCCTGCGAAGTCTTTGCCGAAACCGGACTGGCGATCAAAAAACAGAGCGCGCAGCTTCTTCCAGGCATCGAACGAAGTTTCGTCATCGAACTCGGCAATGGATACAATGGCTACCTGCCGACAAAACAGCAACACGAGTGGGGCGGCTACGAAACCTGGCCCGCTCGATCCAGTTACCTGGAAGTGACTGCGGAGTCGAAGATTCGCGAGAGCGTAATGGAGCTGTTGCGCGAAGTTGCGGCGGACTAGCCCGCACATCTCCTGCAAATTCGCAGCGAGACGTTCACAGAATCGTCGACACGGATTCCAAAATCCGCTACAAAGATCACAGATTCCATTCGACTGACTACCACTGCTACTTATGAATTATTTTCGCATCTCCCTCTTTCTCACCGCCCTATCACTCCCACTAATCACCCTGGCGGATGACTGGTCACAATGGCGTGGACTCCAGCGCGACGGAAAATCCACCGAAACCGGCCTCTTGAAAGAATGGCCCGAAGCAGGCCCTCCCCTTGCCTGGAGAATCGATGGCCTCGGCGGCGGATTTTCAAGCCTCTCAGTAAGCAAGGGAATGATCTTCACCCTGGGCGATCTGGAGGGAGGAACCTTCGTGTTCGCTCTGAAGGAAGCTGACGGATCAGTAGTATGGAGAACGAGGACCGGTGATGCGGGTGGACACAAGGGTTACCCCGGCCCGCGCAGCACGCCGACGGTCGATGGCGGTCAAGTCTTCGCACTGAATCAATATTCAGATCTGGTCTGCCTCGATGCGGCGACGGGAAAAGAGATCTGGTCGGTGAACCTCGAGAGCGATTTCGGCGGGAAGATGATGTCGGGATGGAAGTACAGCGAATCCCCACTGGTCGACGGCGATCAGGTTGTCGTCACACCTGGCGGAAAAAAGGGAACCGTCCTCGCTCTTAATCGCACGACCGGAAAGAAAATATGGCAATCTGAAGAGTGGGCCGATCCGGCTGGATACTCTTCCGTCGTCATTGCGACCATCCATGGCACTCGCCAGTATGTGCAACTGACCGGAAAAAGCGTCGCGGGTCTTGTTCCGGAATCCGGCAAGGTCCTCTGGCGTGCTGATCGCGCCGGAAAAACTGCGGTGATCACGACACCTCTCATTCAAGATGACATCGTATTTGTCACCTCTGCCTATGGAGTTGGATGCAATGGCTTTCGCGTCAGCAAAAGCGGCAGCGATTGGACGACTGAAGAACTTTACGCCAATAAGAACAGCGCCAATCATCACGGTGGCGTCGTTTTGTTAGACGGACACGTTTTCGGATCGAGTGGCGGAACCTTCAACAGTGTCGACATCAAAAGTGGTAAATTGGATTTCAAAGGACGCAGCGCAGGAAAAGGTGCAACCATCTATGCGGACGGCCACTTCTACCTCCGTGGCGAAGATGGCACCCTTGCCCTGATCGAAGCTACTTCTGCTGAACTGAAGGAGAAAAGCCAATTCAAGCAGCCCGATCGAAGCAGCTCAAAAGCATGGGCACATCCCGTAGTCGCCAACGGAAAACTCTACCTCAGGGATCAGGGCATCCTTCTCGTCTACGATGTGAAAGCAAAGTAGTTTGAGAATTCCTGAACCGAAAGTTCATCAAGACTATGCAAGCCCTACGTCACACCTTTTTCGCTTTTTTGTTAGTGACTTTCACTTTCTCTGCTTCGGCACAAACGAAGAAGAAGTCCGCAAAAGTATCAACCCCGGCACCGACCAAAGCGCCGCTCATCAAAGCGGACATTGCATCGTTTCCCGAAGGGACCGAACGCCTCGACCTGTTTCTTCTGATTGGGCAATCGAACATGAAAGGTCGCGGGCTCATGCCCGACGAGCCTATGAATGATTCGCGCATTATCATGATGCATCTGCCTTCGGATGGATGGTACAACGCGCGTCATCCGCTTCATCTCACAGGTGACGCGGAAACTTTCAAAGGACATGACAACGCCGGAGTTGGTTCCGGCCTGATGTTTGCCGGAAAGATCGCTGCGGCTTCCGATGGTTCCCGAATCGGTCTGATCCCGGCGGCGAGAGGCGGAACCAAAATCATTCAGTGGAAAAAAGACAGCGCACTCTACAACAATGCGGTGCGAAAGGCGAAGCTGGCTCTGAAACAAGGACCTGCCGGAAAAACAAAACTACGCGGAGTTCTCTGGCTGCAGGGAGAAGGAGATTCGAACGATGAAAAGATCCCCCTGTATGCCGACGCACTTTCCGATCTCGTTGATCGACTCCGCGCGGATCTGGCTGACCCAACATTGCCATTCATCGCCGCCACGATCGGAGAGCTGGTCGAAAAATCGAATGCCGGTCTCAAACGTCAGATCAATCAGATCCTCCTCGATCTTCCGAATCAAAGAGCCCACACCGCCTGCGTCGATGCACGCGACTTGAAAGGTCATATCGGTGACGGGGTCCACTACGACACCGCATCGATGGAGGAAATTGGTCGCCGCTTTGCGAAATCGCTTTTGGCGATGGAGAAGTAAGTAGATCGCAATCTTGGATGGGAGTGAGAGAGTCTATACCAAATTTGTCTCGGGCAGTCACCTAAGCTTGCCTCAGATTTATCTTCTGCGATTTCGGTGTGCTTGATCGATGGGGCTACCGTTCAGATAAGCGACCGACGCACCGTGATCGCTCTACTCTCGTAAATCCCGCTTAAATGGATGAACGCTTACTGCGAGAAAAACCATCACTCCGATATGAAACATTCCGCAGACTACAAAAAGGTCTGGAATCGATGGGATTGCTTCGGTGAGCGATCCTATGGCTTTGCCGCCAATCACGGTTGAGAGATTCAGCAAGGCCATATAGGTCGTGAACTGGGTCGCAGCAACCCGCTTGTTGGAGATTGCCATGAACAGGGAAAACATCGAAACGCTCATAAATCCGAGCAATACTGACTGAGAGAACTGGAAGGTGTAGACAAACGCAACCGAGTGATAGAAGGCGCCGCAAAAGCGGAATGATATCCACAGGAATCCCAGGATAATTCCCGATATTAACACCCCTCGTTTCACTCCGATCCTGTCGGCAAGTAACCCTGCGAGCAGGCATCCGCTGAAACTCAACCAGTTCCCGATGCTTTCCATTTGGGTATACGCTGCCGATTTCCAGCCAATTTCTTTAACGAAAAACTCGGAACTTACGGTGGAGAGAACCACGTTCGCGCACTGAACGAAGAGAGTGAAAACCGCGGCAAAAATGGCAACGGGTCGACTGAATGCAGAGCGAAGGAGAAGAAAGAGTTCCTGCAGCGATCCGGCAGGTTTCTCACTTTCTTCCAACTGGTTTGAACCGCTTGTCCAGGGAAGCAGCTTTTCGCCCTTTCGCTCCCGAATCAAGAGCGGTAACTGCATGATCAGAAAAACAATTCCGGCGAGAACGAAGAATGCCAGCGGAACACTTCCCCATTCACGGTCAGGATTCGGAAGGAACCAGCCAATTCCCGCAGCTCCCAGGGAGGTACCGAGGTACGATGAGCCGAACATCATCCCATTGGCCCTGGCTCGTTCTTTTTCGGGGACGAGATCCACAGTCAGGCTGTCGGTAGAGACGTCCTGCAAGGCGATGAAAATGTTGAGAATCAAAATCCCCCAACCCAGAAGAGTGAGATTCGATCTGGTTTCGGGCACGAATGCCAGAATCACAATCGTCACGACCATCAATCCCTGGGCAAGGATCAACCAGGGGCGCCGTTTTCCCATCGAGTGAATTCCCCATCGATCAATGACAGGCCCCCAAATAAATTTAAAAGTCCAGGGGATCGAGACCATTGCAATCATGGTCCCTGTTTGACCGGCAGTCGCTCCCTCACCGTGAAAGTAGTCCCTCAGACCTACGGTAACAAATCCGTAGGGCAATCCCTGAGCAAGATACATACAACAAAGAAAGGCAAGACGAAGCCATCGATTTTCTTTGAGATTGAGCATTTTCTATGGGGAAACCTTGTCAGATTTTCAATGAGGATGTTCTCGCCGGAAAAACCTGTGGGGATTACCGACCAGACAATGAAAGGATGATGGTTTCCCTTGTAATTGTCTTGTGCAATTTCGGACTACTCGCTCGAGTTCCTGCACACGAGCTAAGGTTTCTGCACGCGATCAGGATAAAACCCGGGTAAATTACAGCCCGAAGGAAGAACTAGACCGCCGCTTCGCGAAATCAATTTGGGCGAAGGAGAAGTAGGAGGATGGCGAATGCCTTGTCGTTCCTCTCTTCTTACCAAGCTTATTCCACAGGTTTTTCCGTGACATAGCCAAAGGCGACATCTCTTAACCCTTGCGCACCATGGACAAATTCGCTCTTGGATTCTTCGTAGGCAAACACCTCTTCCCAGGTCTCTCCACTATCGGAACTACGGAGAATCGAAGTTCTCCTGCGATCGACATTGATAAGGGTTCCTTTAGATGAAGCAATGATCTTGCCAGTGGGAATGCCATCGGGAAGGTCTCGCCACGTTCTACCATCCCGGCTGGCTCTGGCGTTCTTACTGCTGACGAGCCAGAACTCGTTTCCCACGAGGCTTAATTCTGCCCGTTCCGCCCCGGTTGGAAATGGACCTTCCCAGGTAGTACCCGCATCGCCTGACACAAATGCCTCGGCACCGACTTTATCAGCGATAAGAACAAGTTCACCGTTAGTAACCATGCCGCTGTAACCCTCGCATTTCTCATTGAGCAGGGATGGCTCGAGCCAGGTCCAGGTTTTGCCGAGGTCGTCAGAAGCATAGAGATTCCCAAAGACGGGATTTTCCCGGGACCGGTCATTCCCGAGGGCCAGGAAGCGACCTGATTCGTCGCCGCAATAGATCGGCTGAACGTGATGAGTCACCAGTTTTCGTGGCCGGAGATCATCTTTAAATTCGCGCAACGAGAAGGTCGAAATAGTCTTGCCAAAATCCGGCGTCGCACCCATCACCATGTAGCCACCGGAAACGAAGAAACCCTTTCCACCGGCCATCCCCCAGGTGCCGGGCATCACGCCGGGATCACCTTCTGCGCCTTTAACGCCTTTGAGCTTGGTCTCTCCACTTGTCAGATGTCTCCAATTCACGCCATCCTCCGAGGCAAGCCAGGCGGTAGGCGCCCCCCAACCGATCGGAACGACAAAGACGCCCTTTGTGTGTGCTACCGTTTTGGTCGACCACGGACTGTGATCGGAACCGTGGTGACCGAAAAAGACCTGCTTCCAGGTTTCACCATCGTCGCGGGAAAGAAGGATTCTCCCTCCGTGACCGACGGCTACAAATGCGGGCTGTTTCGGATCAGGCTGAAAGTTTCCGCCCAGAGGAATATCGGCCCGGGCTTTCTCAGCCGCAGCAACGAATTCAGGAGGAAGCTTGTCGGCAGCTGAAAGGAGGCTGGATAGAAAAAGGGTGAGACAAAGAAATACTTTCATAGATGCGACGAGTTTCAGTCTTTCAGAAAATTAGAATCCCGCGAGACCGAAACAATTACTGCTGGGAATTTACTTTTTCAACCCCGCCGAACCGAACCGAACCGCAACAAGGCATCGCCCAAAAATGGATGGGCAGCGCGAATTGACGGTGATTCGTAAAAGAGAGACTTCAAGAGTCTCACTCCAAACTCAGGGAGCGATGCTCACGAAGGGTGCGAGTTTCCGGGTGCAGGCCGAGGACGTGTTCGATGGCTGCCTCGTCTTTCTCTCCGCTAAAACGTGGTCAGAGTCTTTCGACAGGACCGGGCGAAACGGACGTTTCGATTCATTGATCGCCCGAAAAAATAGGGCTCTGTCAGGAAATACTACCTGGGTGTGAAACCTTACGATTCCTCAAATCACAATTCCAGTTACCTCTCCCTCAAAGACCATCTTCCCATCAACAAAGCCCTGGGATTCAAAGATGGCCATTCTCGACCTCAGCGCTTTCGCTTTCACAACCATAATTAGATCACAGCCCGGTTCCACACTCCCACGAAACTTCACTTTATTCACCCCACCGAATCCGAAAAACTTTGTTCCACCGGTCTCGAATTTCAGATGATAAATTACGGAGCTAATCTGGGCCGCCATTTCGATCATGAGAACGCCCGGCATGATCGGGCGACCCGGAATATGACCGCGGGTCCAGAATTCGTCAGGAGTCTGTTTTTTAACTCCCACAGCAAGCGCCTCCTCGATATCCAGCGAGATCAGCCGGTCTAACTGCTCAAACTCTTCGCGCTGCGCATTCAGTTCAAGAATCTCTTCTTTAGTAACGGCCACATCATCTAAGTTGATGGTGGCGAGGTCCAAAATCGGTTGTGATGCCATAGTCTCTATTTCAATCAAGTCAGTGTTAACATTGGCCTATTCATACGGCCATGGGCGAGGGCCAAATGACCACCCGCCCATTCACATACTATCGGACTTCGCTTACTGCGAGGAAATTCCTCTCATCTCTGTAAGGTCCGGTAAAATCGATAGCTTCTCGTCAGCAATGTGAAACCGTTTTCACCTTATGATTCGAATCATTCAGTTCGTTACGCTCCCCATCCTCGCAATCTGCGGGGCCACCTTATCCGAATCGGCGAATGATTCGGGGAAACGCGCCATTCGCGAGGAAATCAAAGCGGTCATTGAAGAAGGCCACTATCCCGGCATTTCGATTCTCCTGATTCATAAGGGCGAGGTCATCATGCGCGAAGCCCACGGTTTGGTGGATATCGAGACTGAGGAGGCGTTTTCTGTGGATCAACTTTGCTGGTTGGCGTCCACCGGGAAAATCTTTACCGCCACTCTGATGGCGAAGCTGGTCGATGATGAGGTGCTCACTTTCGATGATCCCATCGATCAAACCTTTCCCAAATTTTCAGAGGTCAAACTTCGTGAAGGAGGGGCCAATCCGAAAAAGCCCATTTTGTTGCGTCATGCCTTGAGCCACACTTCGGGACTTCCGGGAAACCAGTGGATGAAACAGAATGGAATCACTGAAGAGGATTCCAAATACGCCGGCTATTTTTTCGCGAATACTCCCGATGAGTTCATTGATGGATGCATCAGCATGGGATTAGCCTCCGAACCCGGCGCTCGCATGCTTTACGGTAGACCTATCGATCTCAGTGCCTGTGTTACGGAAAAGCTGACCGGAAAGCCATTCACCCAACTGATGGAAGAAAAGGTCTTCGCTCCGCTTGGCCTGAAGAACACTACCATTCAGCCAACGAAGGCGGACCTCGAAAAACTCGCACCCCTTTATCAATCCGAAAAGCCGGGTGTGTTCGAACCGGATAATTTTGGTATCGAAGTTGCCGAGCGCCAAAACCATCGACTCTCAACAGCGGGCGGCGGAGTCTATTCGACTCTGGATGACCTCGGGGTGCTCATGCAGTTGCATCTCAACCATGGCAAACACGACGGTGTCCAATTGATCGACGCAAAGACACTCCGGGAACTTTACCAGCCTCAACCCGGAACGAACGGCCGATATGGGTTGGCCTTTCAGATTATGAAGAGCACGATCAATGGGGAATCGACGCTCTACAATCATCCCGGATATTCCGGCCCGGTCGCATGGTTCGATTTTGAAAGGCAAGTGGCCGGCGTGCTTCTCATGCAAAGCAACACGGTGGGTCGTGGAAAACATCATCAGCGAATCATTGATCGGATTCACGAAATGATACCTGCAGAGAATGAGGCTGCCGCAGTGAAAGCCTCTGCTGAGAAACCGGAGAAGCTCGTCGTACTGACCTTTGATGACTCCGTAAGGAGCCACGCCACTTTCGTTGCGCCCTTGCTCAAGAAATATGGATTTGGAGCCACCTTTTTCATCACGGAAGGATTCGAATTTCTAATCGATAAAAAGCACTACATGACCTGGGAGCAAATCAATGCACTCAACGAAGCCGGGTTTGAAATAGGAAATCACACCCGCAAACACAGCAGCGTAGCCAAACAAACTGTGGAGACACTGACGGCCGACATCAAGCATATCGAAGACCGCTGTGCAGAACATGGCATTCCAAGACCTGTCACCTTTTGCTATCCCGGATATCAAACGAGCGATGCGGCTACGAAAATCCTCCGCGAACGGGGCTATCAGTTTGCGCGTGCTGGAGGTGCCACCGCCTTCGATCCGGAAACCGATGATCCCCTGCTCATCCCTCAAGCTTTCGATGGGAAACCGGAAAGCACCTTGGAGCAATTCAAAGCAGCGGTCGCTTCAGCGGGAAACGGGAAGATTGCCGTGATGACATTTCACGGCGTCCCTGACATCAAACATCCGTGGGTCGATACCACTCCCGAAAAGTTCGAAGCCTACATGAAACATCTGAAGGACAAAAACTGCACTGTCATCGCTCTGCGTGATTTGGAAAAAGTGCTTCCGAAAGATTGAGCCCTTCCTCGAGAACCGGTGAAAGACGGTCTTGGAATCTGAAGAATATGCTTGGGATAAAGCTAGGTTCCCTGACGCACAATTTCACGGCATTCATTGCGAAGCCATTCGATCTCGCGCCCTTCGAGATGCGGAGTCAAACGCTCCAATACCTGACGGTGATAGTCGTTCAGCCATGCAAGCTCATCATCTGAGAGAAGATCCAGATCTATCAACTCGGGACTAAAAGGACAGAAGGTTATGTTTTCAAACTGGTAGAAATCTCCAAATTGGTTGGATTCCGCTTCTATGGTAAACACCATGTTTTCCAGCCGGATTCCATATTCGCCAGGGCGGTAGATTCCCGGCTCAATCGTGCTGAGCATCTCCGGCTCCATCTTCTCTGTGACGATTCCCGAGATATTCTGCGGGCCTTCGTGCACTTCGAGACCAAAGCCCACGCCATGACCTGTGCCATGCTTGTAAGTGCGCCCGTATTGCCACATCTGCTCACGGCAAATACCATCAAGCTGAGCACAGGTCGTGCCCTGAGGAAACTTCGTGCGCATCAGTTTTACCAAACACTTGAAGACCAGAGTGTAATCCTTCCTGTGATCGGCGTGAACCTCTCCTAAGGGAATCACCCTCGTGGTATCGGTAGTTCCGGACATAAAGACACCACCCGAATCTATCAAGAGCACCCCTTCCGCGTGAATGTCCACGTCCTTATCTTCGGTGACGGTGTAGTGGTTCAGCGCACCATTCCCGTTAAACCCGACAATCGACTCAAAGCTGACATGAGCAAAATCTTCTTGCAGCCCTCGCATTTCTTCGAGCTTCCTGCTCACTCGCCATTCTGAGATTGGGGCTCCAGATTTGAGCTGCTCATAGATCCATACGTAGGTTTTTACGATCGCCGCTCCATCGCTTAGCATGCACTCGCGCAAATGCTTCATCTCGGTCGCATTCTTGCGCCCTTTCAAATCCGTAACAATAGCACGACCGCGATTCACTTTCGTATGCGAGAGCTTCCGGAAGAGAGAACCGTTCAGGTAAAACGGGACAACGAGAACTCGAGCATCCTCTCCCAGGCTACTTGCGGCATCGCCCACAGAATCGTAGTCGCAGAGTGACACTCCCTGCTTCTGAAGTTCATCGCGATGTTCAGCCGTCACTTTTTCAGGATCGATAAAGAAACGCACATCCTCCAGAGTAACCAGGGTATAGCAATAGGTGGTGGTGCGCGCCTGCACGTCGGTGCCTTTAAAATTAAGCAGCCATGCAGATTCGTCTGTGCGCCCCAGCAAATACGTATCCACCTGCTGCTCACGCATTTTCTCACGTACCTGCTCGATTTTCTCAGCAACACTGAACCCGGCAAATTCATCCGGCACAGGATAAATCTGCCCCTTCGGTGCTGCAGGACGATCTTTCCAAATCTCATTGAGAAATGGCTGGTCTGTAAGAATTTCAATTCCGTTTCCGCTAAGGGCCGCAGTCCATGTTTCCACATTGAGAAGAGAAGTTTCCTCACCCATCACAGCCACCGACTGGCCCTCGTTTAACTCCTTAGCAAGCCACTCCTCAATCTTTGGGACGCCCTGATCGTTCATCCTGAAAAGTTCGACGCCGGTATCCTCTAAGGCTTTGTCTGCTAGCAAATAGTAGCGGGAATCTGTCCACAACCCGGCCGTCTCAGCGGTTACTGCCACTGTACCGGCAGAACCATGAAAACCAGTAATCCATTCACGCCCCATCCAACGCTCTGCCGAGTATTCGTTGGTATGAGGGTCTGAGTTAGCGATGATTGAGGCGGCAACCCCGTTCTTCTCCATCCACTGTCTGAGCGCGGCGATGCGATGGCGGACGTTTTGCTTTGGGTCGTCGTTGAGTTCGGGCATATTTTTATCTTCACCCTTATTCAACTTCAGATTTCGCTTTGCTCAAATTGAACTTCTCCCGATTCCGCCTGATCCGCGCTTCCTCCCGCATTATTTCAAAGCGTTGAGCGTCGAGATCAAATAGTCGGTCGAGCTTTTGTGCGTCACATCCGGTGCGCCGGAATAGCCAAGCTGACAATCCACACCGGCTAAGATGGAGACCTGCCCGCCTCCCCCGAAAGCTGCCCATGAGAAATTATGATTCTTTTGTGAGATTCGAAGCGAATCCGGCACATGGTATTTGAACAAGGAATCCAATCTGAATGCAACGAAATAAGATGAAAAAAATGAACGCTTTTAAACGCTCTGCTCTTTGGTTGATCTGCGGAGCCCTCGCCGTCAGCAGCGTCGGCGCTGAAGAAAAGCCAAACATCGTATTGTTGTACATTGATGACTGGGCCTGGAACGGCACGTCCATTCCGATGAGTGAAACGATGACGAATTCGTTCATGCCCATTCTGGAAATGCCGAATCTCGAAAAGTTGGCGAAGCAGGGAATGAAGTTCACTAACGCTTACGGATCACCGCAGTGTGCGCCGGCCCGCGTCAGCGTTCAGACCGGTCAATCCTGCGCTCGCAGTGGTTTCACCCTCGTGCTGGGACAACAGAAAGACGACACTTACGATACGCGCCGGCAATATCAAAACCTGCCCGTCGTTCCCAACGTGTCCGATATGTCTATCGATGCGGACGCGGTCACGATTCCTGAAGCGCTTAAGCCACACGGCTACGTCAGCGCTCATATTGGGAAATGGCACATGTATAGCGACCCCGGCTCGGAAGGCTATGTCGTGCATGACGGCGATACCGACAACAAGCCCGGCACTCCGAAGGATCCGGAAGTTTTTGCCACCGATCCAAAATTAATGTTCAGTATCACGGAAAAGGCGATCGGATTCATTCAAGAACAGGCCAAAGCCGAAAATCCGTTTTACTGCCAAATCTCCCACTACGCGATGCACGCCGGGACCCAATGCCTGGAAGAGACTCGACAAAAGTATGCCAAGCATCCGCTCTTGCAGGCCTACTACGAAGGCCTTGGCAAGAAGGCGAAAAATCTGACCATCAAGAACGATCCGGCAGCCTGGTTGGGAATGGCTGAGGATTTGGATGGCCGGATCGGAGCCGTGCTCGACACCTTGAAGGAGCTCGGAATCGAAGACAAGACCTACGTCATCGTCGTTTCAGATAACGGCTATCGGCATTCGGCGCTTCAGCTCACACCCGGCTTGCCCCAACCGCTGCACGGTCACAAGTGGTGGGCCTGGCAGGCCGGCATTCGCGTCCCCATGATCGTCACCGGGCCAAGCGTGATGCCAGCTTCAGTGTTTGAGGGGAATGTGGCCAACTACGATTTCCTACCGACCTTCGTCGATTGGGCAGGCGGCGATCCTTCCGCCTTGGAGAATATCGACGGGATCAGTCTTGCTGCTTACATGGCCGGCAAAGAGCCTGATGAAAACTTTCTAAACCGAAACCTGTATTTCCATGTCCCCCACTATCGAGAAGAAATTCCGCACTCGGCGGTTATCTCCGGCAAAACCAAAGTGATGCATTTCTACGAACAGCCCGACATGCCCATGATGTTCGAGCTTTCAAGTGATCCGGGAGAAGTGAGCAACGTGGCCAAACAGCACCCGGAAACCCACAAGAGACTCTTCGGTGAAATGATGCGCTATTTCGACGAGGTCGGTGCCCGCCTGCCCAAGGCAAATCCAGACTACGATCCCGCCGTCTACCAGAAGCTCAAGAACTACGACAAGTACATGGAATGGGGACCGTTCGAGGCAAAGCGCCCGCTGGAAGCCGACGAGAAATAGTAGAGAGAGACGAAAGCCGGGAGGGATCGGCTGCGGCTGGGCAAGTTTCCGAGTGGAGTGGAGAACGACGCGGATGCGGGAAGCGCGTGAACGTCGAACTGCTCTACCCTTACAGAGGAACATTTACCACTCCTCGCCGTACTTAATGGCCAATTAAAAATCACTGTCTGGTCCTCGCCTGAAATCTGATCAACCTATGCGCCGTATCGCAATTTTTCTCCTAGCTCTGATTGTCGCTGGTTTTGCCCAGGCTGAATCTCCTCCGGTGATGCTTTTCCAAAATGGCGTCACCCATGATTCGACCGCGCCAAGCGGATCGCGGACGTCGTTCGCGATCATGAGAATGCCCGATGGTAGTTTTGCATTTTACAATCGCTACGCTCCCGGGAAAGGCCCGGTAAGATTGCCCGACGCATCCGGAAAAGAGCACACCCTTTTGCCCCACTTGCCGCAGGATGTGTTGAACAGCGAAGCGATTTTGAAAAGTGAGATCCTCAGTGCGACGCAGGTGATTCTGACGGAGAAAAATGCAGTGAGTCGCGCCTTCGTTAAAGGTGAGGCCCTTACTGTTGATGAGGCCAAAAAAGTAGGGCTGCCGCGCTACCTCGATGTCTGGTTTCAGACCTCGGACATGAAAACGGCGCAGGATCCAAAGATGATCTGGCGCGGATACAACGGCTCGCAAATGGAATACGAACAGATTTCGAATGGTCGAATTCTGGTGCCCTACGGAAGTTTTCAAGCCCACGGTAAAAGTCTCCCGCCCTTTGGCCGGCACAAAACCATCATCCAATATTCGGATGACGCTGGTGGGACCTGGAAGGAAAGTATCAGCAAGTTGATATCGCCCTGTTACGCGGATTTCAATGGATCGAATGAAGGCGCTTGTGAACCGGCATTTGAGGAACTTAGCAAGGGCGAACTCTGGATGATGATGCGAACCCAGGCCGGGTTTCTCTATGAATCAAGCTCGAGCGATCACGGCACGACATGGAGCCCTGCTCGCGCCAGCCGGTTCTATACATCAACAGGGCCACCGAATATCATGCGCCACCAAAATGGCTGGCTCGTCGTTTGTTGGAACAATTGCGAAATGCCGCCCCGCGAAGAAGGAGCCGGAGTCTATGGAGGACGCGATGCTCTGCATATCGCCGTTTCAGACGATGACGGAGAGACCTGGCGGGGGTTTCGAGAAATATACCTCGATCACCGGCGGAACGACAATCCTGAAAAAAGCGGCGACCGCGGAACCGCCTACCCGCTCGGCGCCTACGACGAGGAGGGACGTATCGTTATTCTTGCTGGCCAGGGACAAGGAGGCCGGAACCCGATACTGGTGGATCCTGATTGGATTATCGCCACCGAAAGAGAAACGGATTTTACCAGAGACGGGCTTAAGGACTGGTCAGTTTACAAACAGCATGGGCCGGCCAAGCGCTGGTGGCAGGCACGGGAAGTCGGTTGTGCTCTCATCCAAAACCCAACTGACTCCACACAGAAATGTCTTCATCTCCGCAAACCTGATGATCTTCCTTCTGATGGCGCAACTTGGAATTTTCCAAATGGCTGGAAAGGAACGCTCACGACACGGGTCATGTTCCGCGAGGGATTTCAAGGTGGGATCATTTCCCTGAACGATCGCTTTTTTGATCCAGTCAACGATTGGGGGGAAGACCTTGCCATTTTTCAGGCCAGGCTTTCACAGGACGGAAAACTCGGCGAGGTTCAATTGAGGCCCGGCGAATGGGCGAATGTTAGTTTCGACTGGGATCTTGAGGCTGGGACCTGTCGCGTCACTGTCGACGGGAAATTGGCGAGTCAGTTAAAAGTCCTGAATCCCACCCTGAACGGCTTGTCCTATCTTCGGCTCCGCTCAGCCGCGACTGAGAAGGACACCGCCGGTTTCCTCCTTGATAAAGTACACGTCAGCATCAGCGACCCATATGCCCCGCAAGTAAGCGCAAAGGATCAAGCCGGGCAAGAAGCTCACTACATCAAGAATGTGGTACCGCGTTGGAAGATTCAGAAATAAACTCGAGAAGACCACCGGGCTTTCAAAACCAAATTCCTTTCAATAAAATGATATTCTTAACACAAGCTCCCCCTCACCTTTCATCCAGCGCTCTGACTTTTCTGAAAAACGCGCCATGCTTATTGGCCGCCTTTTTAATGATTCTATCAAAGAGATCCAAATTTAGATTTCAAGCCCCTTGCATTCTATTCTTTCTGCTTCTGTCAGTCTCACCGATTCATTCCGCTGAATCCATTAAAAAGGAAGAGGCAAATCCCGGCACGGCAGGTCACCCAAAACTGACGGGACTGCTTCACAACGAAGATTGCACTATTTTTTTTGCCCACCGAACCTTTCCGGAAGGAAAGGCCGGCGAGATTGTGGATCGCTATGTCGACGTACTGGCCGGTGCGGGAGTAAGTATCCTGATGTGTAATACCAGCTCGCGGCGAACGAATTACCGTAGCAAGGTCTGGGAAGCTTTCTGGGATGGGTTCGATCCCAATGCCCCGGATGACCAGCCTTTCTTTGCCGCGGTGCCCGAGGAGCAACGCGCCGGTTACCGAAGGGTGGTTGCTAACATGCTGGCAACCTACAGCGAAGGAGTGGACTATCCCGCTCGTGTGATTTCACGTAGTCGTCATCATGGGATCTCTCCGTGGATTTCCTTGCGGATGAACGACGTTCATGTGAATGGCAATCTGGACCATCCGATCCATAGTGACTTCTGGCGCAAGCCTGAGTTCTTTCGGAAGGGGCATCCCGGTTACTACGCCCGCGCCCTGGATTACGCCCATCCAGAAGTGCGGGACCACCACAAAGCACTGATCGTCGAGACACTCGAACGCTATGACATTGATGGCCTGGAACTCGATTTCATGCGCGAACCCTATCTATTCAGCAAGGGTAAGGAGCAGGAGGGGCGACTCATTCTGAACGAATGGCTTCGGGACATCCGCACGCTGATCGACGATGCCGCAAAACGTCAAGGTCATGCCATCAAACTCAGTGTGCGAGTTCCTTCTTCCCCGGACACAGCCCTTGGTCTTGGGCTCGATGCCCCAAGCTGGGCAAAAGAGGGTCTGGTTGATCTTGTGGTGGTCACGCCGCGTTGGTCTACGATCGATTTTTCTATCCCGATCGCGAAGTGGCGGGAGCTACTGGGAGATCGAGTCACCCTCGCCGGAGGGCTGGAAGTGAATTATCAACCTTATCTCGGAATACCAAACCGGATGGTAACGAAGGAAGAAGCGACCGGCGCAGCCATCGGAGTCCATTCAGGTGGAGCCGATGTCGTTTACCTCTTTAACTACTTTCAAAACAATCACCCGAAATGGTCAATTCCCGAGTATCAACGCATGCTCAATGCATTTTCTTCCCTCAAAGAACTTCAGAAACTGCCGCGTCGACACGCCGTAACATTCAGCGATGTCACCATTCCCGGCGAGGATTATCCTTCTCCCTTTCCGGCCAGCGGAACCCAACTCTCTTTCGATATACAGTTGGGACCAGCGCCCCCGACGAGCTGGCAGGGTGAGCTTGTGATCGAAGTAAAAGCTCCTCCACCGGAGGAACCAGTTCCGACGGTTTCTGTCAACGGTGTTGAAGGCAATTTTCAGCACACCGAAGTCCTGAAGAACGGTCGTCATCTCACGATCTATGAGTTCTCTCTAAGTGCTCTATCCGGAAAGGACCGCGATACCATCCAGAATCGTGATACCATCACTGTGACCGCTGTCGGAAAAGTCCCCGTAGAAGTCCATCGTGTTGAGGTAAGCATGCGACCCCATTGATCACTGCCTCGTGGAAGCCCTTGAAAAAATAAATCCCTGCCAGTTAGTGAACCAGTGATCAACGCTAAGCTACAGACCCTTAGGGTATCCGGACTCGTCGTCGCCCTGATCGTGTTTTCGCTTTCCACGAAGGCTGAACTTCCTGAAGACATTGAAGCCTTCACGGAAAACCACTGCTATGACTGCCACGACGACGCGAACCCCAAAGGGGATTTCGACCTCCTGTCTCTGCCGCGAGACCTCTCTGATCAGAAGGTTCTCACGAAATGGATAGGCGTGTTCGACCGGATCGAAAAAGGTGAGATGCCGCCTCCGGAAAAGGCAGAGAAATTGAGTGACGAGGAGCGATCGAGACTCCTCACTTCCTTGAGCGAGCAATTAGTCACGGCAGACCGCCACCTCATCGCAACGATTGGTCGAGCCCCTTTGAGGCGCCTGACACGATCAGAATTTCAGGACAATCTACGGGACTTGCTCGATATGCCCAATCTGGATATTCGAGACAAGCTCCCGGAGGACCGGGTGTCGCACGGATTCACCAAAGTTGCCGCGCTCCTCGATATGTCGCGAGTCCATCTCGACGCCTACCTCGAAGCCTCAGAAGCGGCTTTGCTCAAAGCCGTCGCACCGAGCGTAAAACCGGCGTCTCCAAAAAAGTGGCGCTTCACGGGAACCGATCTTTTTTCATCACTCGAAACATTCGGTGGACGGGAGGCGATGTTCTTTCTTAAAAACGGAAAAATGAACCGGATCTCAGGCAGCCAGCTGAGTAAAGAAATGACACCGGAGCAAAAGCGCGATCCGAAGCTGGAACTCGCCATTTTCCGTTCCGCGACCTGGCCCTATTATGGTTACCCCCGTGGATTCAAGGCTCCTGAAGATGGAGCCTATCGCGTGAGATTCTCCGGCAGGGCTGTCAGACAAGTAGAGGGCTTTCGCATCGTTCCAGCCCATGGTCCACTTTCGATGAGTTTCCGCTCCCGCCAACCCTCAGGGCCGGATGTATCAGGTGATGTTCAGGAGACTGGTGGCTGGATGGATCTACTCCCCGAGAATAGTGATTTCGAAACAAGGGTTCGACTCAAAACCGGCGAAACTTTTGAGTATAGTTTACACGGACTCCCGGTTCCCTTTATCCGAACTGATGGTGGTTTTTTCTATGATTATCCACCCCTACCGCCTGAAGGTCACAAAGGAGGTGTGATTCGCTGGCTCGAAGTCGAAGGTCCAATTGTTTCAAAAATCTGGCCTCCCCCATCCCATAAAAACCTTTTCGGAGATCTGCCCATTTCCGAGAAACTTCCCGGATCAAAACTTAGGGTTTCGATTCTTTCAGAGAGCCCTGAAGAAGATGCTACCCGACTCTTCCGACAGTTTGCTGATCGAGTTACCCACAAGCCTCTGGAAGACGAAGATTACGAACCATTTCTCCGTTTGATTCAGGCCAAACTCGATTCCGATACCCCCTTTGGTGATGCCGTTTTGACCGGGTATCAAGCCTTCCTTTGTTCGGGGCATTTTCTTTACTTGCCCGAAACCGAGGCCCTCGCTCAGCGACTTTCTCATCTCCTCTGGAATTCGCGACCTGACGAGCAAATGCAAAAACTCGCGAAGAATGGAAGCCTGGTGAAAAGGAAAGTTCTGATTGAAGAAACCAACCGGCTTATCGCTGATCCAAAATTCGAACGATTCGTAAACGGCTTCACTAACGAGTGGCTCAATCTCCGGGATCTGCGACGCGACATCCCTGACAATCGGCTTTATCCCGAATACAGAAAGGATGATTACCTCGTGGCCTCGATGGAAGAGGAGACCCGCGCCTTTTTCCGCCACCTCATTCGGGACAATAAGCCGGCAAAACACATTGTTGATGCCGACTACTCTTTTCTGAATGATCGGCTTGCCCGGCATTACCAGTTGCCGAGAATACCCGGGTCTGAAATCCGGAAAGTCCATTTGCCCGATTGGAGTCCCTACGGCGGAATCCTGACTCAGGCTTCGATCCTGAAACACACCGCCAACGGAACAACCACTTCACCCGTGTTGCGCGGAGTCTGGGCCATGGAAAAAATTCTCGGCAACCCACCCCCACCTCCTCCAAAATCAATACCCGCCATCGAGCCTGACATTCGGGGAGCGACTACGATTCGTGATTTGCTGGCTAAACACACCGAAGCAAAGTCCTGCGCCGGATGCCATGCCCGTTTTGACCCGATTGGTTTCGCTCTGGAAAATTTCGATGTCATGGGAGCATGGCGGGACTTCTATCGAGGCCTGGAGAAAGGTGAGAAGATCACAGGGTATGATCCCGCAGGGCATCCATTTACTTACTACATCGGACAGGAGGTCGATGCTTCCGGCAAACTGCTGGAAGGCGATTCATTTTCGGATATTCGCGAACTCAAGAAACAACTCGCTTCCCGTCCCCGTATCCTCGCTCGTAACTTTCTATATCAACTGACATTGTATGGAACCGGAACAAAAGTCCGGTTTTCGGAAAGAAGTGAAGTCGAAAAAATTCTCAATTCCTGCGAAAACAAAGATTACCCGATCGGAGATTTAGTGAGGGAACTGATAGGCAGTGAGTTGTTCCGGAGATAGATCTAAATGCAAAATCCCAGAAGATCCTCAGTTCAAAACCGCCGGCAATTCCTTCGGGGAATCGGAGTGTCTCTTGCCCTGCCCACTCTGGCAAAAGCTTCCGAAGTGTCGCCGCCTCCCAATAGGATGCTTTTGATCTCAAACAATCTCGGTGTGTTGCCCGGTCCCTTTTTTCCTGAAGGTTCCGGCCCGGACTACACCCCTTCCCCACTATTAAACCAGCTCTCGGAGTTCCGGGATAAGTTCACGGTCTTCAGCGGCCTGTCTCATCCCAATGTGGCGGGAGGGCACTCTACCGAGAATTGTTTTCTCACCGGAGCCAAGGATCCGACCGGGAGCGGATTTCGAAATAGTATTTCCCTGGATCAGTTCGCCGTTAAACATCTCGGTCAGCAAACCCGGTTTCCGACACTCAATCTTGGAGTAAATATCGACAAAGCGAACCGGAGTCTTTCGTGGACTCGTGACGGAGTTCTAATCCCGGCAGAGGACAAGCCTTCAGCGCTGTTCCGCCGTATGTTCGTCCAGGGTAATCCGGCGGAAGTTGAGCGGCGACTTCATCAACTCCAGGACCGGGGAAGTATTCTTGACGTACTGCGTGATGACATGCACAACATCCAGAGAAGATCCGGCGGAGAAGACAAGGATCGCCTCGATCAATACTTTACCTCTATCCGGGAACTGGAGGTACAACTCCACGCTGCAGGAGAATGGGAACAAAAACCCAAACCCCTCACAGAAGAGGAACCTCCTGAAGACATTCTTGATCGAGCCAAATTCTTCCCAAAGTTCGACCTGATGCTGCGGATGGCTCAACTCGCTTTCGAAAGCGATTCGACCCGTATCGTTACTCTGATGGTAGATGGTTTCGCAACTCCGGTTTTCGAGATCAGCGAGGAAGAAAAGTCACTTAACGGCTATCACAATCTGAGTCACCACGGTCAGGCAAAAGAAAAAATTGCCCAGCTGGAGCGGATCGATCACCAACAGATGAAACTCCTGCGCAGCCTTTTCGCCCGACTCGACAACACATCACTCGAAGAGAGCGGTTCTCTCCTTGCCTCCACCATGGTTCTTTTCGGAAGCAACCTTGGTGACGCCAACGTCCACAACTGCACGAATCTCCCGATTCTGCTCGCCGGAGGAGAGTTTCAACATGGTCAGCATATCCAGTTCGATCGGGCTCAAAACGCGCCTCTCGCGAACCTCTTCGTATCGATGATTCAAAAAATGGGAATCGAAACCGACAAGTTTTCCAGCAGCACTGGACCTCTGGGAAGCTTCAGCTAATTGTTCACTCGCTCACCTACGCTGTGAGCTTACCAGTCACCTCACTTTCGAACATTCAATTGATAAAGGAACTGGCAATAACAAAACTGCACTGAGATTCTGAAATTCGACAATGTTGAAGAAGCCAATCAGATCTTCCGTTATGACTACGGGAAGCGCTGAAGAATCTCAGAGTTGCACGCCCTCCAGACCGGCACTTTCCCCGGGCAGCATTCGCTTGTAAATTCGAACGAGATTCAGTCGTAATCAGGCAATCAACTCCCTGATCGGTTTCCCGGAATCGAGAATCGGAACAGGACGTCCCGAATAATCGTGAAGCATGGTATTCAAATCGATACCTAGGACATGGTAAATCGTCGCGAGAACATCGGAGGGAGAGAGCGCTCTATCGACGGGATGCTCCCCTTTGGAGTTGGTCGCTCCGACTACCTGGCCACAGTTTAATCCACCACCTGCCATCACCACGCTCATCGATTTGCCCCAGTGGTCGCGCCCTGGAACCGGTATGCCGGGTTGGCCACTGTTTAATTTCGGAGTCCGTCCGAATTCGCCCATGATCACGACGAGAACATCGTCCATCAGGGAACGCTCTTCCATATCTTGAAGAAGGGCCGCCACGGCCTGATCAAAAACCGGGAGACGGGTTTCCATAGCTGATTTGATTTTCGAATGAGTATCCCAATGAGGCATATCGACAGTTACAAATCGCGCACCGTTCTCAACGAGGCGACGGGCCATCAAGGTGTAATGTCCCCATGGACCCCGTCCATACCGGTCGCGGGTGGCATCCGATTCCTTGTTCATATCAAATGCCTCTCGAGAATTGGAACTGAGCATCATTTCCATCGCCGATTGCTGGTTTTTATCCATCGCCTCCATCAGTCCTGATTGATCCATTTGCCGATTGATGCCGTCTATCCCCCTGAGCAATTGATCCCGCTCCGTGAATCGCTTAGCAAGTTTGTCGTCGATGCTCTCCAAAAACGGCGGCGGCTTTATCGCAGTCTTGTAGTTCGAACTAAGATACTTTTGCTTCAGGTTCAACTGAAACGGATTGTAGCCTGCACCCAGGTAGGCAGCTCCCTGGTAACCGGGATAAAGATAGACACTTTCAGCTGCAGGCAATCCGATGTAAGAAGGAATTCCTTTGACCCTGCCTCCGGCCAACTTTGCGACGCAGGACCCCACCGAGGGCGACTTCTGGGCCTTGTCCGCTGAAGTACTTCCAAATTTTCCAGTCAGCATCCAGTGGGCAGCGGCAAAGTGATCACCGGTGGAATGATGAACTGAACGAATCACCGCCATCTTGTCAGCATGTTTCGCCTGAAGCGGGAGCATTTCCGAAAATCGAATCCCCGGGACATTGGTTTTAATGTCACCCCAGGGCCCGCGATACTCGGACGGAGCATTCGGTTTGGGATCGTAGGTTTCAAACTGAGTCGGCCCGCCATCGAGCCAAATCAGGATCACTGATTTGTCGTTGGTGCGGGATTTCTGATTCGCCTGGAGATTCACCATATCAGCCAGGGAAAACCCGAACGCCCCAAGAGCTCCCACTTTAATGGCAGAACGCCGGGCGAGGTGTCGCTCGTTTTTGCGGGGTCGCCCCCCATTTGTCATGGTAAGCATGGCGTGGTTCCTTTCGGTTTGTGAGACCTCAACATAATCTCACGTCCAGCCACTTTGGAGAACTGAAATTCGTCACGTGGTCGCGGCGGCCACAGGCAAGCGTCGAAGCCAGGAGACCGGAAGGTCCCTTGAGATCATCAAGCAAGCACCCCTTATATGTTATGGATCGCTCCCAGCCAGTCTGAAAAAAGGAAACAGGTAAAGATAGATCACCCGCTCAGCATTTCCCTACTACTCGATGCCTATTCCGCTTCACGGGCGGTCCTGCTGGTTTACCCTTCTTAGTTTTTCCGCTTCGGGGCGTATTTTTCGTAGCTGGGTGCTTCGTATTCCTCACGCAGCCGATCGTATTCGGCTCTCATCGCTTTGACGGTTTCTGCGTAGGCGGGATCGTCATGAACGTTTCTCATTTCCTGAGGATCTTTCTTCAGATCGAACAGATGCCACTCATCGGTCCCGGGGAAATAGATCAACTTGTGCTGATGCGTTCTCACTCCGAAGTGCTGTGGAACCCGGTGTTCGCCCAGTTCGTAGTAGGCGTAATAGAGTGACTCACGCCAGCCGTCTGCGTTTTCATCCTTCAAGAGCGGGACGATCGACCTCCCCTGAATCTCTGCGGGCGCATCTTGACCGGCCATTTCAAGAAAGGTCGGCGCATAGTCGATATTCTGAATGAGCGCCTTCGGCCGTGCCCCCGGTTTGACCACTCCCGGCCAGCGTATGATGAACGGCATCTTGAAGGATTCCTCAAACATCCAGCGCTTGTCGTACCATCCATGTTCTCCGAGGAAAAAGCCCTGATCCGAGGAGTAAATGATGACGGTGTTTTCCGCGAGATCGTTGTCGTCGAGATACCGCAACATCCGCCCAACGCTCTCATCGACGGCTTTGACCGTAGCGAGATAGTTTTTGATGTAACGCTGGTATTTCCATTTCACGACGTCCTTGTGGCTCAGCTTGCCGGCGGAGAAGTCATCGAGGAAGGCACGGTTTTTCGGACTAAAATGAGCGTCCCACACCTTCTTCTGGGCGTCCGACATCCGATTGTATTCGGGCGTCCCGTAGCGATTGGAGCCGGGTAACTTCACGTCTCCCATTTCATCTTTCCGCAACTTCACGTCATAGGCCCAGTCGAAGTGACGGTCGATCTCCATCTCATTGGCGGCCAGTAATTCGCTGCGGTTTTTATAGTCGTCGAAAAGGGAGTCCGGCTCGGGAATTTCGACATCATCAAAGGCTCCCAAATGACGAAGGGCAGGAGAGAAAGTCCGGTGAGGTGCTTTGTGTTGGCACATTAAAAAGAAGGGCTTGTCTGAATCCCGTTTATCAAGCCAGTTGATCGCTTTGTCAGTCGCCAGATCGGTGGCGTATCCTTCGAACTTCTCGGTCTTGCCGTTCATCTGGATGAATGCCGGATTGTAATAACTGCCCTGCCCGGGGAGAATTTCCCAATAATCGAATCCAACGGGATTGGACTTGAGATGCCATTTCCCAATCACCGCGGTGCTGTATCCTGATCCCTGGAGGGCTTTCGCGACGGTCCACTGACTTTGATCAAACGGCTCCCGGCTGTTTCTCAGGAATCCGTTTTTATGGCTGTGTTTCCCCGTAAGAATACTCGCCCGTGAAGGACCGCAGATCGAGTTGGCGCAAAACGAATTCTG
Organism: uncultured Verrucomicrobiales bacterium; assembly: GCA_913058215.1. GTDB lineage: Bacteria > Verrucomicrobiota > Verrucomicrobiia > Verrucomicrobiales > DEV007 > Arctic95D-9. The sequence continues at coordinate 4,093 of CAJXQE010000043.1, read as the reverse complement.
GAACAAGGCTCCTTCATTGGCAATCCGGTCGATATTCGGAGTGGGTGCGACGTCTTTTAACGGGCCGCCGTAGGATGAGATCGCATTGAGTGCATGATCATCCGAGAAAAGAAACAAAATGTTCGGTTGTTTGTCGGCGCCGATCGCTGAAAGGCAGCAACAAAGGAAGCTAAAAGTGGTCAGTAGAATTTTCATCGGAAAGTCTCCGACTCTACAACAGCAGGTGAAAATTGGGTAGCCGTAACTGAATGCGCTTGTGTCATCGATCCGCTCCTGTTGAGCCGTCAAATGCGGCATGTTTGCGATTGCCGCTGGAGATGAGGTAAGCGACGAGGTTTTTCAACTCATCCTTGTTCATTGAATTGATCGTACCGGGCGGCATCATCGAAACTTGTGAGGCTTCAATTTTTTTGACTTTTCGGATCGGTGCCTTGGTGACATCTCCCAAATTGTAGGGGTTTTGAGCCACCGCGATTTCGGTTTCATTTTTGTAAATCACCCGGCCATACAGTGAAGCTCCATCGCTAAGGGACACAAGACTCGCCTGATACTGCTCGGAGATTGAATGACTCGGCTCACAAATAGCCACGAGAATATCCCTGATGGTGTAACGCTGAGCAACCGAGCCCAAGTCCGGGCCTGCGTATCCTCCGGAACCTTGAAAACGATGACATGCGCCACAGCGCCCCGCGGAAAACATCGTCTTCCCGTTCTTGTAGTCTCTGCCTTTAAATTCAGTTTGAAACAATTTCATCGCCGAATCCACGGTCCATGCGACGGGCGGCCCCTCCGGAGTTGGCAACTTGCTGAGGTCGATGGCGTCGATCTCACCCAGTAACCAGGAAACAGAGGCGGCATCTTCCGGCGGCAGGTGATCAATTGCGTCCTGACGAATTCCCCGAATACTGCCGGCGAAACTTTTACCCCCGCTTTTCGTCAGGATTTCATTGAGCCAGAAAAAATAGGTTTTTCGATCTTCCAGCGTCCAACCGTTTTGAACCCTGCGCAGGCAATACGCATAGTGAATATTCTGACGGTTCGGCGTATTGGCCATCGTTTTCAGGATCTCCAATCCGAATTCGTGCCGGGCAAGCATCTCTTTGTCGTAGGCCAGTGTTTTGGTCTGCGTCGTCTCCATCAAGCCAATCGTTTTTGCGACCACATTCGGGGCATCGAGATAGGAGAGCACGCGACAGAGCTCGGCGTTCAGCCTCTCGTCATTGGCCGGGAAAAGCGGATCCAGTTTTTCGATCACGGCTGCGGACTCATCCGGAGATGGCTTGCTCAGGCGGATGAAGCAGAGCGAATAGGCGCGCAAAAGAGCCAGGCGATCGATGGTGTTCAGGGCATCGATCGGGAGACGGTTCAATTTGTCGAGAACTGCAGCCGCGAGAGAAGGACTTCCATGACGGGAAAGAGCAATCGTTCCGTAGATAACCGCCCGGGGTTTCTCTTCGGAGAGAACCTTCTCCTGCCACAAGTTAATTTCCTGGCTCTCAATCGCAAGACGTGCCGCATACTGAATGTTGCGATCATCGTGGGCAAGATGAGGCCATACGGCATTGACAGCTTCGATGCCTTTGTCAGGATTGCCGTGAAATTTTTCCAGCGAGTGACGCAGATCTCTCAAGTCCTGATTGGCGACCATGGGCTTTACTGGCGGCGCAGTGGCTTGAGGTCCGGTATAGCGAACGCGATAGAGCTTCGAGTCTGTATTGCGTCCTCCGGTAAGAAAATACATATTCCCGTCCGGGCCGAAACGCATCGCAGAAATATTTAACGGTGTCCCACTGAGGAATTCGGTTTTCGTTCCGCTGTAGCTGGAGCCCGCTTCTTCCAGGTCCACGGTAAAGATCGTGCCGAATGTCCAATCGCAGACAAACAGATTGTCCTGAAAGTGGGCGGGGAAATTGGAATGATGACCAAAGCTGATTCCGGTCGGGGAACCCGGCCCGACCTTAATCACAGCTCCGTTGCTGTCAGCAAAATACTCGGGCCATTTTGCGGTGCCGGAGCGCCAGCCATATTCGCCGGCGGACACCACATGATTTACACGCGTCGGCCGGTACCACGGGCTTCCAATATCAAATTCCAAATCGGAGTCGAAGGTGAAAAGCTCGCCTTCCCGGTTGATCGCCAAGTCGACGGGGTTGCGAAAACCAGAGGCGATCATTTTCCAGTCCTTGCCATCGGGAGAAATACGGCAAACCCAACCGCCCGGCGGTTTTATACTAACAGCATGCCCCATTGCATCCGGCATGGAAGACAGGAGGGAGTCTTCTGCCCAAACCGGAGCTTGCAGTGAAGGAGTGTCTTTTGGAATCCTGCCGTAGTTTCCGCTGACGAGATAGAGTGACTTGCCGTCTTCTGATTGGATCACGGAGTGAGCCGAATGTTCGTACCCCATCTGGAGCTTCTTCAGCAAGGTGAATTCGTCGAACTGATCGTCGCCGTCAGTATCGCGGATGCGGTAAAATCCGGTCATGGTAGTCATGTAAAGACTGTCGAAGGCGTAAAGAAAACCCAGGGCGCCACCCACGGTTCGTTTTCCCCAGGCGATGGGCTCGTAGGGGAAATCCTTGAGGCTTTCGACACCAACTGGTGAGGAGTCACCTTCTTCCGGCAAGCTGACCCGGAAGACACCTTTATCATCCTGATCGGATACGATGAGCCTTCCCTTGGGGTCGAAAGCCATCGCTACCCAGGAACCTTGCGACTCAGGAACGGAATAGAGAAGCTCAGCATCGAAGCCTTCCATCAAAGTGAGGTTCGTCTCCGGATCGAGCACCTTGTCCTTACTCGGCCCGGTTTGTCCCGAAGCAGGATAGGCAGCAAGCAGGGAGATGAGGAATACGGAGAAACAGAGTCGGTTCATTTTGCAGGCTTCGTGGAATTTTTTACCTAGCGCGTATAGTTTGACGAACCAACAGGCTTGGTTCATCGAACATACCCTATTGCTTCGTTAGATCCGTTTCGCGGGCGGTCCTGCTGGTTTGCCCGTCTCTCTGGAGATCGGATACTTGGGCTTCCATGTCGGGTGCTCTTTGCTCAGCCACGCGCGCATGCTCGCTTCCAGTTGCGAAACCACATCCGGATTTTCACTGGCAATGCTTTGCGCTTCCGTAAGGTCGTCAGAGATATTGTAGAGTTCCCAGCTGTCCGTTTCGTAAAAATAGATCAGCTTGAATTGGGAATCTCCAACGTTTTGGATGACGGTCACACAGGGCTGCGCACGTGTATCCATGTAACCGGGAAAGAGGTAAAAGATCGGTTCGCGCGCCGACTTCAGATTTGGATTCACCAGACTATCCGCGAAAGAAAATCCATCCAGAGGATGCTCATCTGCCGATGGCTTCCACTTTTCGCCGGCAAGCTGAAGATAGGTCGGATAATAATCGACAGTGTGAACCAAACGTTCTGTGACGGTGTTGGCGGGAACTTTTCCCGGCCAGCGAACGATCAGCGGAACACGAATCCCGCCTTCGGTCATCATTCCTTTCTTGCCGCGCAAGGGCAGATTATCTTTATGGGTTCCGCCGTTGTCGGAGGTGAACAGCACAATGGTATTTTCAGCAATGCTGTCGCTCTTGTCTCCATCCGCATTGGGGTCTTCAATGGCATCGAGGAGGCGCCCCACGATTAGATCGACACTTTTCACGAAACCAACAAACGGATCCCCCTTTGAGGCGGCTTGCAGATCCGGCCGCGATTTTACAGGGCCATGAACGGCATACGGATGCAGTTGCAGGTAGAATGGCTTTTCTGCTGCCGCAAAGCTTGCCACCGTTTCTTCCATGGCATCACTCACTGCGTCGCTGACATGTTTGGGAGTGCCGGCGAGGGATGCAGGGAAATCATAGCGCTCTAAATATTCAGCGGTATAGGGCTCGCCAAATCGATCCAGATCACCACGGCCCAGGCCCCGGAATTTCCAGGTGTCGCCCTTCGCCTTCGTTGCAAAACACACCGGCTGATGCCCCTGACTAAATCCGCCAATGTTGATGTCGAAGCCGACGTTCTCCGGCAAGGTCTTGTCTCCGCTATGACCGCCGACGTGATACTTCCCAATCTGTCTCTTATACACATCTGACGC
>CAJXQE010000042.1 GCA_913058215.1 uncultured Verrucomicrobiales bacterium | reverse complement strand
GAGATCAGCCTCGGTCTCGTGGGCTCGGAGATGTGTATAAGAGACAGGATGAAGAAGGGTGAGTTCGTCTGCGTCCTTGGTCACTCCGGATGCGGCAAATCAACCGTCCTGTCCATGGTCGCCGGTCTCAATGAAATCACAGAAGGTGATGTTCTTTTGAATCATACGGAAATCGAAGGAGCCGGACCTGATCGCGGAGTCGTTTTCCAGTCGCCCTGTCTCCTTCCATGGATGTCCGCATGGGACAATGTCATGCTGGGAGTGAAGCAGGTATTCTATCACGCCAGCCGTGAGGAGAGGAAACAGATCGTCGAATACTATCTATCAATTGTTGGTCTCGGTGACTCGATGCATAAGCACCCCGGAGAACTTTCCTCGGGAATGAGACAGCGGGTGGGACTCGCTCGCGCCTTTGCCCTTTCGCCCAGGATGCTTCTGCTCGACGAACCCTTCGGGATGCTGGACAAACTGACAAAATTCGAGCTCCAGCAGGTTCTCATCGATCTCTGGAACAGGGAACGCCTCACCGCCATGATGATTACCCACGATGTCGATGAAGCGATCTATCTCGCAGATCGAGTTGTGATGATGACCAACGGCCCTGCCGCCCGGATCGGTGAAGTCGTTACCATTGATTTCGAGAGACCCAGGGACCGTGCAGACATCATGTCAGATCCGAAATATCTCGAGTATCGCGAACAGCTCATCAGCTTTCTGGAAGAGCGTGTATACCAAATGAGTAGAGTCGCCGCCTGAATCGATATGAATATGCAGACTTTGCCTCTTGTCCCCGAGTCCGCTCCTTTTACTGCGGAGCAAAGGCTCTGGTTAAATGGATATATTGCCGGCCTTGTTTCTGATGCCGGAAACGCACCCGCCGTTTCCACCCTGCTGAAAGTTCGAATTCCTTTGATCTATGCAAGCCAGTCAGGAAATGCAGAAGGTCTTGCTGAAGATTTTTCAGAACAACTTTCCGGATCTGGATTCGATGCCCCCTGTCTTGGAGCCGAGGATTTTGGTGAGCTGGATCTCGCAAGCGAAAAACATCTCCTGATCATCTCCAGCACCTGGGGCGAAGGGGACCCACCGGATAACGCGATTGAGTTCTGGAACGCCTTGCAGGCCGACGACCACCCCCGACTTGATGGGCTGAAATTCTCCGTGCTTGCCCTTGGCGACAGTAACTACCTTGAGTTCTGTAAACAGGGAAAAGCTTTTGACGACCGCCTTGAAGAACTGGGCGCCGCCCGAATCGTTCCTCGGGTTGATTGCGATACAGATTTTGAAGAACCCGCCGGTGCCTGGTTTGCTGCAGTCCTCGCTACCCTGGGAGATTCTGCTCCCCGGTCCCTGCCTCAAGAGCCTTCAAGCTCAAAGAGAAAGGACTCCGGGTATTCGAAAAAGAACCCCTTTCCTGCAAAACTGATTGAGAACCGACGGCTCAATGCCAGGGGATCGAGCCGTGACACCCGTCATTTCGCCTTCGATCTGAAAGGTTCGGATCTGAGCTACGAAGTAGGTGACGTCCTTGGAGTTTACCCGAAGAACAACGTCGTCCACGTCGATGAAATGATCGCAGCGCTGGGATTTTCTCCTGACGATGTCGTGCCAACTCCCGACAGCGGGGAGCGACCACTTCGGATCGCCTTGATCGAAAATTACGATATTCACAGCATCAGCGCGAAAACGATTTCAGAATGGGTATCCAAAACAGGGTCCACAACACTTAGAGAGATTCTTGAATCGGAAGACATTTCCGTGATGGCCGACTACCTCTGGGGCCGCGAGTTGATCGATCTCATCCATGAGCATCCCCTCTCATTCGGAAGCCCATCGGAGTTTGTCAGCCTTCTTCGAAAACTCGGAGCCAGATTGTATTCGATCAGTTCAAGTCCGATGGCACACGAAGACGAAGTTCATCTGACCGTAGCCAAGGTGACTTACCACTCCCATGGGAGGGACCGTGAAGGAGTCTGCTCAAGTTATCTTTCGGACCGGGTCGGAGATGAGGAAGCTGTGCCGATTTTCTTTCAACCGGCAGCCCACTTCAAACTACCTGCTGACACGGCAAGCAATATCATCATGTGCGGACCCGGCACGGGAATCGCGCCGTTCCGCGCATTTCTTGAAGAACGCGATGCCACCAGGGCACCCGGGGGAAACTGGCTTTTCTTCGGCAACCCTCATGAGTCGACAGATTTTCTCTATCAGGAGGAACTGAAAGACATGCAGGAACGCGGCCGGCTCGATCGCCTGGATCTTGCCTGGTCACGCGATAGCGATACGAAAGTTTACGTACAGGATCTCATGAAGAAAAACGGGGAAGCCCTCTGGAAATGGCTGGATGGCGGAGCCCATTTTTATGTGTGCGGAGACGCCAAACGAATGGCCAAGGATGTGGACGCCGCGCTTCATCATATCGCGGCCGTTCACGGTGGGCTCGGCGAAGGCGGCGCCGCCGAATTTATCAAACAACTGAAGAAAGAGAAACGATACCAGAGGGACGTCTATTGAATGAGTGTGTTACCAAAACAAGTAGCGGGAACAGAATTGAGCAGTGACCAGACGCAGTATCTCGATGGATTTTTCTCGGGAATGCGGAACCGGGGACTGACCTTCCTTGATTCTGAACCGGAGGCTGGACCCTCTCCAAAAGCGAAGAAAAAAAAGATCACTCCCGAAGAAACGATCAAACAAAGCGGGAATCCTTTTGACGCGATCACCAGCCTGCGATCAAACGCCAAGTCAGATCAAGCACCGGAAAAGGAAGACATCTTTCGCTATAAATGGAACGGACTCTTCTGGTTGGCTCCGGTTCACGAAGGCTACATGTGTCGCCTCCGTATTCCCGGCGGGGTCGTGACCAGTTCGCAGTTTCGTGAGTTGGCAGACATCAGTGACGATATTGCGAGCGGCTTTCTCCAACTTACAACACGGAACAATATTCAGATCCGGATTGTTCAACCAAAGAACACACCGGAACTTCTTCGGCGCATTCAGGACTGCGGACTTCACTCACGGGGTGCCGGTGCCGACAATCTTCGCAACTTTACCAGCAATCCGACATCAGGATTCGATCCTCACGAATTGATCGACGTGCTTCCTTTTGTACAAGAACTGGCCCACCTCGTTGTCAACGGCGGCGAATTCTACGACCTTCCCCGTAAGTTCAATATCTCCTTCGATGGAGGTGGTCTGGTCGGCGTCGCGGAAGACACCAACGACATCGGCATGCGGGCTGTTATAAAAGACGGCGAAGTCCATTTTCGAATTCTGTTAGGCGGCGTTACCGGCCATGGTGAATTCGCGGAAGACTCCGGCTTTCTCTGCCGCCCCGAAGATGTCGTCGATGTTTGTATAGCACTGACGCGCGTCTGGATTCAAAATGGAAGCCGTGACAGCCGGGGCAAGGCACGAATGATCTATCTGATCAAAGAATGGGGCTACGAAAAATACATGGAGGAAACTCAAAAACTGCTCGGGTATTCCTTACTTCCCTTTGTAGAATCGGACCTTGAACCTCACCTGAAGCCCGACGAACCGCATCCTCAAGTAGGGCCATACCCCCAGAAGCAGAAAGGGCTGAACTACCTGGGCGTCTATGTTCCCGTCGGAATTCTTCAGTCGGAAGAGGCACGTGCCATTTCGGATGTCGCGGAAAAATTTGGAAGCGGAGAGTTGCGGCTCACGATTTTCCAGAATGTCATCATTCCCAATATCCCCGATGATCGAATGGAGGAAGCAAAAACCGCATTGAAAGACGCTGGTCTCGGGTATGAAGCCAGTTTTATCCGGGGCGGTGCAGCTGCCTGCACCGGAAACCAGTATTGCAAATTCGCCGGTGCCGACACCAAGAGTCACACCATCCAACTGGTCGAGTATCTCGAAGAAAGAGTCACTCTGGACCAACCCATTAACATTCACACAACGGGTTGCCCCCATTCCTGCGCCCAACATTACATCGGCGACCTTGGGTTGCTTGCCTGCAAAGTGAAAGTCGACGGAACCGAGGATCCCGTCGAAGGCTACCACGTCTTTGTCGGCGGAGGGTTCGGTGCCGATAAGAAGCGACTGGGCCGCCAGTTAATCAAGAGTGTTCCTGCCGGCCCGGAGCTTCATCAAAAAATCGAAAGCCTTCTCAAAGTTTATCTGGAAGGGCGCCAAAGCCGGGAATCATTTCTGGACTTCACCTCCAGACACTCGATCGAAGACCTTGAATCCATGCTCGCTGCATGAGTATCGAATCCTCCATCAACCTGATTGACGAATTGCTCCGGGAACAGCAGTCACTCACTGCTGTGGAACGATTCTCTCAGTTTCATGAAAAAGGAGGCGAGCCCGAACTGGCGAATCAATACCGTGACCTGATCCCGCTTTCGAAACCGGGAGTCGGTGAGCAATATAGCTTTGAAGTTGACCTTGAAGCATGCAGCGGTTGCAAGGCGTGCGTGACCGCCTGCCACAGTCTCAATGGTCTCGATGAAGGAGAATCCTGGCGCGATGTCGGAACGCTTGTCAGCGAAGACGAGGGAGTCGCAACCCAACAGACTGTTACCACCGCCTGCCACCACTGTGCCGATCCGGCCTGTGCCAACGGCTGCCCCACTTTGGCATACGAAAAGGAGGCCGATACCGGAGTGGTTCGTCATCTTGATGATCAATGCATCGGATGCCAGTACTGCACCCTGACATGTCCCTACGATGTGCCGAAGTACAATGACCGGCTCGGGATTGTCCGGAAATGCGACATGTGTCAAAGCCGTCTCAACGAAGGAGAAGCGCCCGCCTGCGTCCAGGCCTGTCCCAACGAGGCGATCAAAATTCGCGTTGTTGGAACGGAAGAAATTATTGATCGAAACCGCGTGAATTCCTTTCTTCTTCCGGGGACCGCTCCATCGGAAATTACACAGCCATCCACCCGGTTCGTCAATCTTCGAAAGACTCCCGGCGCTATACCGGAACCTGCGGACAAGGAGGATCTAACTCCCGCCCATGCCCACACGCCTTTAGCGGTCATGTTAGTGTTAACTCAGGCTGCAGCAGGGATTCTGCTTTTCGATGGCTTGAGTAGATTTATCGGGATGCGTCTCAGTCCTCAACCCGAATGGCATGCCGTTCTTGGTGCACTCCTCGCCGTCGGGGGAATCATCGGAGCCACGTCCCACCTCGGAAGGCCACTACAAGCCTGGCGAAGCTTTCTGGGCTGGAGGAAATCCTGGCTCAGCCGGGAAATTCTCATCTTCGGACCGTGGGCGGGAATCTCCCTCGTTTACGCCGCTTCTCTGTATTTTACGATTCCGAACTGGATACACTTCGGCCTCGCCCTGGGAGCGATCGGAGCGGGCCTGCTGGGAGTCTTTTGCTCGGTAATGGTCTACGTATTTACCCGCCGGCCCTACTGGAGTTTCCCACAAACTTCAGTTCGTTTTGGCCTGACTCTTCTGGGGCTCGGGTGCATCTTTGTTTTTCCTTTGCTAGCCGCTGCAATCCTCGCTACCAAGATTGGTTTCGAAATTTTTCTGGCCATCGAAAGCTTTTCCCCTTTTCCAAAATCCGCCCGACGACTTGCCGGTCCTTTAAACCGGGTGTGGCGTGAGCGACTGCTTCTCGGATTCTTTGGAGTCGTATTATTGCTAGTATCTCCAACCATCCCCGGATTGATCATCGTCGGGTTCGGATTTTCATTCGCCGGGGAATTTTTGGCCCGTTCTTTATATTTTCGTGCGGTGGATCATCCAAAAATGCCGGGAGGAGTGAACCCGCAATGAGTCTGCTCGCTGACAAGATTGCCCAGCTCGGAAACCGGATCCGGAGTCATACAGGTCCTCTCACCGAACAGCTTGTTCGTCGCCCCGGTGATTTTGGTCTTGGCCAAATTCCGGAACGCCTTGCCCCGGATTCAACGACATCAATGACCTGCGGGTTTTGTTCGACGGGATGCTCACTCAAGATTCACTTGAAGGACGGACAGGCGACAAACCTGACTCCCGAACCCAACTATCCCGTCAACACCGGAATGGCCTGTCCAAAGGGATGGGAAGGGCTTGCACCTCTTGCCGCACCCGACCGGGCTACAGCTCCATTGCTTCGCGAAAAACGCGGAGCAAATCCCAAAGAAATCGACTGGGCGGCGGCGGCCAATCATTTCTGTGATCGGATGAAAAAGACGATGGAGAAACACGGCCCCGAGTCGGTCGCCTTCCTCAGCACAGGCCAGATTTGCACCGAAGAGATGGCCTACCTCGGTGCCTTTGCAAAATTTGGAATGGGAATGCTTCATGGCGACGGGAACACCAGGCAATGCATGGCGACTGCGGTACGCGCCTACAAAGAGTCCTTCGGTTTCGATGCTCCGCCCTACACTTATGCAGATTTCGAGGAGTCGGATGTGATCGTCTTAATTGGATCCAATCTCTGCATCGCCCATCCCATCATGTGGCAGCGCGTGCTGCAAAATGAGCGGACACCGGAGATCATTGTCATCGATCCCCGAAAAACTGAGACAGCAATGCAGGCGACACAACACGTCGCCCTCGCCCCGAAGTCAGACCTTGTCCTTTTCTACGGGCTCGCTCAACTTCTCATCGAACGGGAGCAGATCGACGGTGAGTTCATTGCCAAGCACACTTCTTCGTTCGAAGAATTCCGCAAACACCTCAAGGATTTTACTCCGGAATACACTTCAGCCGAAACAGGTATCGGAATCGAAGAATTGACTCAGTTGGCCGATCTGATTGGCAGTGGCAAACGGGTTTCATTCTGGTGGACGATGGGCGTGAACCAGGGACACGAAGCAACCCGAACCGCGCAGGCCATTATCAACCTTGCCCTGATGACCGGAAACATCGGAAAACCCGGGACCGGCGCGAACTCCATCACCGGTCAGTGCAACGCCATGGGATCGCGATTGTTCAGCAACACGACGGGACTCCTCGGTGGACACGATTTTACGAACGAGGGCGATCGCGAAAAGGTCGCGGCGGTCCTCGGCATTGAATCTGAGAAAATTCCCGACCGGAACAGCCTCGCCTACGATCAAATCATCGAGGGAATCTGCGAAGGAAAAATCAAAGCCCTTTGGGTTATTGCGACCAACCCGGCCCATTCCTGGATCGGACGAAATGAGTTCGAAGCCATTCTGGGTAAGCTCGATTTTCTCGTGGTCCAGGATATGTATCACACCACTGAGACTGCCCAACACGCCGATCTCCTCTTGCCTGCGGCCGCGTGGGGGGAAAAGGAAGGGACCATGATCAATTCCGAACGCCGCATTGGCCTGGTTAAGAAAGTGTCGCGCGCACCCGACCAGGCTCTCAGCGATTTCTCGATCTTCAAACTCCTCGCAAACACCTGGGGATGCGGAGACATGTTTCGCGGGTGGCAGACTCCCGAGGACGTTTTTAAAATTCTGCAGAAATTAAGTGAGGGGCAACCCTGCGACATTTCCGGCATTGAGGGATATGACGAAATCAATCATGTCGGCGGAATCCAATGGCCCTTCCCATCTGATCTCAAAAAGAACCCCGGACAGGAGCGGCGCCTCTTTGAAGATGGAAAGTTTTTCACAGACGATCAACGCGCCCGGTTTATTTTCGCCGACCGGCAACCGGATCCCGAAGCGCCTGACGGAACTTTCCCTCTACGGCTCCTGACAGGCAGAGGCAGCTCCGCCCAGTGGCACACCCAAACCCGCACCGGAAAATCCAAAGTCCTGCGCCTGCTCGGACCGAAAGGGAACCATCTCGAAATTCACCCGGTCGACGCGAAGAAAGCGGGACTGGTCAGCGGCGAAACGGTCCGCATTGTGTCCCGACGCGCCGGCATTTTAGCAAAAGCGTTTGTCACTTCTGCAGTTCCGATCGGATCTGTCTTTGTGCCGATGCACGACTCGGAGACAAACAGACTTACCCTGGCCGTTTTTGATCCCCATTCCCGCCAGCCCTCATACAAGTCCTGCGCAGTACGAGTTGAAAAATAAAATTGAGTGTTCCTGCTTGAATGGTCGCGATGCTCCGGTCAGATTATGACACATGAATCCCAATTCCATTGTTAGCATCCACCCCTACTTCAAACCTCACGAAGGAAAGCTGGAAGAGTTCAAAGCAGGTTTTCAAGAGTTCATCGAGAAAACGTCTACTGAGGAAGGCTGCCTTTACTATGACTTTTCCGTCTCTGACGATCTTGTCTTTTGTCGCGAAGCTTACGTCAACGGTGACGCGGCTCTGGCTCATCTCGAAAATGTCGGAGAAAACCTGGGTGAGGCCCTTGCTATTTCCGACCTGATTCGTCTCGAAGTTCACGGCGCCGCAGCCGAGCTCGACAAAATGCGCGATGCCCTGAAAGATTTGCCGGTGCAGTGGTTTGTCCTGGAATGCAGCCTGGAAAAATAAGAGCTATCCCGAGTGACTCTCAGTAGTCCTCGCCATTGAGGCTCTGAGAAACATTCTCAAGCCAGGCAGTTAAATCCGCATTCATCTGCTCGACGAGATCGCGATACTGATCGGCAACGTTGTGGTCTTCACGGGGATCTTCGGCCAGGTTGAAGAGTTCCCATTTTACCTTTTTCATATCGCTGGATGAGGCGCGATGAAGCTTCCAATCACCTGAAATCCAGGCGGCGTTGCCCGGGTAAACTCCGGGAGGAAATCGTTGGTGAGGAACTTTCTCCACCCGCTTAGTGACCCGGTTGACCTTCTTGTCACTCCAGTTTTCGAAGGTCGGAAACACCTTGGAAACAGGCCCGGCTGGATTCGTAAAGTGCCCCGGAACATTAGCGTTCCAAAACCCCATCGATTTAGGGCGAACAGCCATTTCACCCTTTAACAAAGGAAGAAGGCTGATTCCGTCCAGCACTGGTCCTGAATGCTCGATTCCTGCGATATCGAGAAGGGTGGGGAAAATATCCGTGGTATTACACTTCATCGCTGAAGATCGAGCTTCACTGATTCCAGTGGGCCACTCCAAGATGGCAGGAACCCGCAGTCCTCCTTCGAAGAGTTTGTGTTTACTCCCTTTGTAGCCTCCGGTGCTGCCGACTTTCTTCAAAGCGCCGTTGTCGCTGGTGAACCAGAGAATGGTATCGTCACGAATCCCCAATTCATCCAGACCATTCCGGAGCTGGCCAAAAGCGCGGTCAATGCCCGTAACTTCCCCCAGAAAATCCTGATTCTTCTTAGGCTGATTCGCATAAAGAGCTTTGTCTTGAGGTGCCGCCCGATGGGGATAATGCGGTGAACCAAACCAGATTACTGCAAATATCGGGGATTCCCCCTTCGAGGCTTCCGCGATCCATTCGAGAGCGAAATCAACCGTCGCGGCGCTGCTCTCACCTCGAATCTTTTCTTCACGCCCCTCGTTACTCATCACGGGATTGTTGTCGTAAAAATTCGGAGAGCTCACCCACCGGTCGAACCCGTTCTTCCCGGGATTCACCGGACTGTCAGCGCGCACAGAGCCGAGATGCCATTTACCAAAATGGCCGGTGAGGTAACCATTTTCCCGCAACACCTCAGCGATGGTCGTTTCCTGAGGGCGAATAGAATGCCCCCAACTGAAAACGCCCATCCGGTTGGGATGCCGGCCCGTGAGAACACTCGCCCGGGTCGGAGAACAGGACGGAGCGGCAGCGTAAAAGGAATCGAAGCGAAAACCCGATGCGGCAGCAGCGTCCAGATTCGGGGTTCTCAAGACCGGATGGCCATTGTAGGCCACATCGCCCCAGCCTTGATCATCGGACATGACGAGGACGATATGGGGACGCTCCTTAGCAGAAGAAGGTGCAGGCTTATCCCCGGTTTGAGCGAATGCCTCTGCGTGAAAGCATGCAATTGCGCAGACCACCCATTTGGTTCCCAGTTTCAAATTTTTATTCCCCCCTTGAACGACAGACTATTTCTACTTTAGAATATCTCAAGATCAAACGATTCAAGCTCGAGAAGCCATAGCTAAAAATGAGCTGCCAGAGAAATAAGAGGGACAGCGCAGACTGAACCTTCTTTCCTCCGAATTGACAAAGACAGGCAATTCATCGAACTTGAGGTCGGAATGAAGGGATCCCTCGCCATTTTCACAATCGTCTGTCTGCAGCTTGCTGCAGTTCAGTTTTGCATTTGTGATATGTCGCACACAGGGGAGCAATCACCCCTCACTCACCCCTGCTGTGCCATCGATCCAGCTGAAAAGGGAAGTCAAAATTCAGATGAATCCTGCCCACATTGCGAGCAGATGGCTCCGCTGGTGATGGGAGCGCCCTTGAAGGCGATTTCCGCTCCGGGATCTAAGTTCACCGTATTGCTTTCCCCTCTTCCCGTTTTGGAGTGCTGTCTTCCTGATCGGCAATCAATTGCCGCCCAATTCTCTGTTTTGACAGACTATGCCCCTCCCCTGTCGGGTGGGACCTCGCGTGCCGTTCTCGGTGTGTTTTTGATTTGAAGAATCGGATAAGCTTCCTGTAGATCAATCGAGACACTTTTGAGGTTTCGATTCTTCGCAACTTTTCCGTCCTCTTTCTTTTTTCAGAAACACCTAAGCATGTACTCTATTCGAAAATCTATTGCCCTTTTCGCTCTGCTGTCGATCTCCCTTGTTTCGGCGCAGGAGAATTATCTCGCCGAAGCACTCCGGACGAACCCGGAAGTCACCACTGCCTACGAAGCCTATATTGCCGCGACAAAACGCGGAACGCAGGCGCGTGCTCTCGACGAGCCGATGTTCAGCTACTCTGAATTCATCAACAATGTGGAGACCCGGACAGGTCCACAGGAACGAATCTTTGCCATTTCTCAAAACCTTCCCTGGCCGGGGGTTCTGAAACTGAAGGGGCGCGTAGCGGATGCCGAAGCTCAGGCTGCCTTTGCCCGCTACGAAATCAGGCGTCGCGAAGTACTGGAAAATGTCGGACTCGCTTTTATCGAGTACGCCTACCTTAAAAACGCCACCGATCGGGCAGAAGAGAATCTTGAACTCCTTGAGCAATTAAAGCCTGTCGTGGAGGAACGCGTTCGCGCCGGCGCCTCCTTGTCGACCAGCCTTCGGCTCGACGTGGAACTGGCGGTGACGAAACAGGAGTTGGAAACCCTCAAACAGCAGCGCCCCGGTCTCGACGCTCAACTGCAAGTTTTAGTGGGAAGGGAACCGGGCGAAAAACTGCTCCCGTGGCCCTCTCTTTCGTCCACTCCCCCCACCGCAGCATCGCTTGAGAATATTAAAAATTCAGCCATCAATCAGCACCCCCGCATCACTCTGGCTAACGCCATGATCGAGACCGCAATGCGGCGGAAAGATCTTGCCGACAAAAGCAAAAAGCCTTCTTTCTCTCTGGGAGCCAATGCCATTCAAATCGGTGACGGGGGCGAAGCGGCCAATGGTGTCACTCTAGGGGTAAAGCTTCCCATTCGAAGGAAAAAATACCGGGCCGAAGAAGAGGAAGCTGCCGCCATAACGAGACAGGCCGACGCCTCTTTGAACTCAGTAATTCAGCAACTTTCGGGCGAAGCAGTCCGTCTCCACGCGACGCTGAAGGAAGCGAAACAGCGGCTCCGAAATTACGATGATGAACTCATCCCCGCCTCGCAGCAGGCGGTGGATTTGACTCAGGAAGATTTCCGGACGGGCAAGGCCTCCCTCACCGATCTGATCGAAGCCGAACGAATCCTTCTCGACCTGCAACTGATGCGAACTCGCGCGCTCGCCGATGCCCACAAGGCCGCCTGGAAAATCCGCGCGCTCACTGAACCCGGACCCTCATCTTCGAAATGAATCTGAAAAAATTCCTTCCTGTTCTGATTGCCCTGATCCTTGGGCTCGCCGCCGGCGCATTATTTTTCCGCGGGGGCGGAGGAGATCACAGCATGCACAATCACTCTTCCGGTGGTGATACTGGAAAAGCAAAAGGTGCGGCCGGTGATGTCTGGACTTGTTCGATGCATCCCAGCGTCCGCGCTCCAAAGCCGGGCAAATGTCCCATCTGCGCGATGAATCTCATCCCAGCGAGAGCTTCAGGAGGCAGTGGAGAAGGACGGGAATTCTCTATGTCAGAAATTGCGAAGTCACTCGCTGGAATTCAAACTTCCTCAGTGAAGCGGTTCTATCCGGAGGCTGACGTACACCTCTACGGAACCGTCGAATACGATGAAACGAAAAAGAAAACAATCTCGGCCCGGTTTCCCGGACGCATCGACCGGCTCTTTATCGACTTCATCGGAATCCGCGTGACCGAGGGGGATCACCTCGCCACCATCTACAGCCCCGAACTGCTGGCGGCACAAACCGAACTGCTGACGGCGAAACGATTTAATAACGAATCCGGAATTCGTATCGGGAGAGACAAGCTGAGACTATGGGGATTTTCCGAAGATCGAATCGAGGAGATCGAAAAATCAGGGAAGACATCGGACCATTTGACCATCGATGCCCCCGCCTCCGGGATTGTCACCCATAAGAATGTCAGTGAAGGGAACTATGTCGAAACGGGAATGCCCCTTTTTACCATCAATGACCTCAGCCAATTGTGGATCGTGTTGGATGCCTACGAATCCGACAAGCCCTGGCTGCGTTTCGGGCAGTCAGTCACCTTTACCGCAGAGGCCCTACCGGGGAAGAAATTCGAAGGTCGAATTTCCTTTGTGGCACCCGAGCTAAGCACAAAGACACGAACTTTTTCCATCCGGGTGAACATGGACAACAGGGAGGAACGATTGAAGCCGGGCATGTTTGTCCGTGGCATCGTCAATGCCAAAGTAGCGGGAGAAGGCAAGGTCATAGATCCTTCACTTGCCGGAAAATGGATCAGCCCGATGCATCCCGAAATCGTCAAGGACACCCCCGGAAAATGTGATGTCTGCGGCATGGATCTCGTTCCGGCAGATAAACTCGGCTACACCGTTGCCAAAGCGGAAGGAAAGCCTCCTCTGACTGTGCCGGTGAGCGCCGTTCTAAACACTGGAAAACGTTCGGTCGTTTATGTCGAGAAACCCAATGCGAAAGAACCGACTTACGAGGGCCGGGAGATTCTCGTGGGACCCCGCGCAGGAGACGTCTATCTCGTCGAGGCCGGACTTCGCGAAGGGGAGCGGGTCGTTACCGAAGGCGCCTTTGTGATCGACAGTGCCCTGCAAATTCAGGCCCGCCCCAGCATGATGATGCCCAAGGATGGGGCGGCACCTCTTTACCGGCAGTTTGAGTTAGAAGATAAATTTCTCACCGCAGTCGATCCGGTCGTCCAGAAATATTTCGACATCCAATCAGCTCTGGCGAGTGACGATTTTACAGCGACACAAGCCGAAGCGGCGAAACTTGCATTGGCACTGGGCAAAGTACCTGTCCCTGTCCTGGAGAAGGAAGCTGCCAATGTCTGGCTTGGTTTGAAAGACCGGATGACGGCTGCTGCGGGAGAATTCGGTGCCGCCGGAGATATCAAGGCAGCGCGCGTCGCCTTCGAACCTTTGACCAAAATTGCCGAAGAACTGGTCCGCCGCTTCGGAACCGGCGAAATCGCCGTTTATCAGGCCTACTGCCCGATGGCTTTTTCCAACAAGGGCGCCAATTGGCTGCAGAAAAATGAAGAACTCCGCAATCCGTATTTCGGATCCTTGATGCTGAGCTGTGGTGAGATCAAGGAACAGCTCGCTGGCAAGTCTCCTGAAATGGACCACAAGGAAATACACTCGAAAGCAAAGGATCCGGCCGACAGGAAATCCGCATCTCCGGAAGAAAAGGAGAAAGCGGAATGAGTAGCGATTCTCCTAGCGGACCAGTGGCGCAATTCATTCGGTTCTGCCTCACAAACAAGCTGATCGTGATTCTCATCGCGCTCATGCTTTTTGTTGCGGGGATAATCTCAGCACCCTTCGATTGGAAACTCGGTAGCGATCCTGACCTTCGCGTTCCAGTCGATGCGATTCCCGATATCGGCGAAAACCAGCAGATCGTGTTTACGGAGTGGATGGGGAGATCGCCACAGGACATCGAAGACCAGATCACCTACCCGCTGACGGCTGCTCTTCTCGGAATTCCAGAGGTCAAAACGATCCGAAGTTACTCTTATTTCGGATTCTCCAGCATCTACGTGATTTTCAAAGAAGACGCCGAATGGGACTGGTCACGGGCCAAGATTTTGGAAAAACTGAACAGCCTCCCCGGGGGCACGCTCCCTCCGGAAACCAGCCCTACTCTTGGTCCTGATGCCACCGCGCTGGGACAGGTTTTCTGGTATACACTCGAAGGTCGGGATACTGAGGGAAAACCCGCGGGTGGCTGGGACCCTCAGGAACTGCGCAGCATCCAGGATTATTTTGTCCGCTACGCCCTCCAATCCACCGACGGTGTCGCCGAAGTTTCTTCCATCGGGGGATTTCAACGCGAGTACCAAATCGATGTAGACCCCGATGCAATGCGGGCCTTTGGAGTAAGGCTCGAACAGGTCTTCGCTGCAGTCAAAGACGCCAACCTCGATGTCGGCGCCCGCACCATTGAGATCAACCGGATCGAGTATGTCATCCGGGGACTCGGATTCATCAAGTCACTCGATGATCTTCGCAAAACCGTAGTCATGGCTCCGGGAAACACTCCGATCACCCTCAACGAGATCGCAGAAATTTCATTCGGACCAGCTCTTCGTCGCGGCATACTCGACAAGGCGGGCGCAGAAGCTGTCGGTGGGGTGGTGGTCGCAAGGTATGGAGCTAATCCGATGGCGACGATCGATAAGGTGAAAGAAAGAATTAGGGAAATCGCCGACGGTCTCCCTAAGAAGACTCTCGAGGATGGAACGGTCAGCCAGGTCACCATCATTCCGTTTTACGACCGGTCAGGATTGATCAGTGAAACCCTCGAGACACTCAAGGTCGCCCTCACCGAGGAGATTCTCATCACCATCATCGTGGTGCTTTTGCTATTGTTTCACCTTCGCAGCTCCGCTCTCATTTCCCTCTTGTTGCCCGGAGCTGTCCTCCTCACTTTTCTGGCAATGAAACAATTCGGCATCGACGCCAATGTGGTTGCTTTGTCAGGGATCGCCATCGCCATCGGAACGATCGTCGATATGGGGATCGTTTTGTGTGAAAATGTGCTCAAGGCGCTTGACGATGCCGACGAGGATGAATCGAGGCTCGAAGTAATCTTCCGGGCCTGCACCGAGGTCGGCGGCGCTGTTCTGACTGCGGTAATGACAACGGTGATCAGCTTCCTTCCCGTTTTCGCAATGGAAGGTGCCGAAGGAAAACTTTTCAAACCTCTCGCCTACACCAAGACATTCGCCCTCGTTTCATCGGTGATACTTGCCCTTGCGCTGCTGCCCCCTCTCATCCACCTGCTCTACCGGAAACGGATCGACCGGGTCAGCCGACGGCATCCGAAAGGCCACCGTATCGCCCTGATCTCTCTCGCTGTTCTCGTGGCTCTTTACATGGGGAGTTCATGGGAACCACTCGGACCGGCTCACGGAATTTTGAATCACATTTTCGTGATTGTATTGATCGGACTCCTGCTCGCACTGGTGTGGGGATTCATGTCCATCTACGAGAGGGTCCTCCGATTTTTTCTGAGAATGAAATGGATTCTCATGGTCCTGGTCCTCTCCGTCATCACCTGCGGCGTTCTCATCTGGCAAAGCCTCGGAGAGGAGTTCATGCCTTCGCTGGACGAGGGATCTTTCCTCTACATGCCCACGACGATGCCGCATGCTTCTATCGGCGAAGCCAAGCGGGTTCTGCAACTCCAGGACAAGGCCATCAATGCGATTCCCGAAGTCGAGATGGTCGTCGGAAAAATCGGACGGGTCGACAGTTCCCTGGATCCGGCACCCGTTTCAATGGTGGAGACCATCATCACCTACAAGCCCGAATGGGGTGTCGATGAGAATGGAGATCGCGTGCGCCAGTGGCGGGACGAATTCAAAACTCCAGATGATATCTGGAAAGAAATCACCCGGGTCGCCCAACTTCCCGGGGTAACCTCGGCTCCCCAACTTCAGCCTATCGAAACCCGGATTGTGATGCTGCAAACAGGGATGCGGGCACCGATGGGTTTAAAGGTCCGGGGACCTGATCTTGAATCGCTCGAGGATGCTGCTTTAAAAATTGAAGCAGTACTCAAAGGCGCGCCCGGAGTAGATCCCTCCACCGTCTTTGCTGATCGAGTCGTGGGGAAACCCTATCTCGAAATTAACATCGACCGCGAGGCGATCGCCCGATACGGCATCAGCATCAAACGGGTTCAGGATGTCATCGAAGTGGCTGTGGGCGGGAAACGCGTCACCACCACTGTCGAAGGGCGGGAGCGGTATCCTGTGCGGGTTCGTTACCTGCGCGAACGTCGCGACAGCATCGAAGAGTTGGCCGAAATCCTCGTGCCGGCACCGGACGGAACCCAGATCCCCATGGGGCAACTCGCATCGATCGATTTTGTGCGCGGTCCTCAGGCCATCAAGAGTGAGGACACCTTTCTCGTCGCCTACGTAATTTTCGACAAGATGAAAGGATGGACAGAGGTCGATGTGGTTGAGGCTGCCAGCAAAACTCTTGAAGATCACCAAGAATCCGGGGACCTGAATCTGCCCGAAAACGTGACTTACAAATTCACCGGCACTTACGAAAACCAAGTCCGCGCTGCAAAGAAACTCGCACTGATTCTGCCTCTGGCTCTGGTCCTGATTTTCATCATCATCTATCTTCAGTTCCGGGTGGTGAGCACTTCTCTCCTCGTCTTCAGCGGAATTTTTGTGGCCTGGTCAGGAGGATTTATATTAATCTTCCTCTACAACCAACCCTGGTTCCTCGACTTCTCACTTTTTGGAGTCGACTTCCGCAATTTGTTTCAAATCGGCCAGATCAATTTAAGCGTCGCGGTGTGGGTTGGCTTTCTCGCCCTTTTTGGAATCGCCACCGATGACGGGGTCATCATGGGCACCTACCTGCAGCAGAAATTCAGGGAGAACGAACCGGATGACATTCCATCAATCCGCGACACCACGGTGGAGGCTGCGGTGAAACGAAATCGCCCGGCCATGATGACAACCGCCACCACTTTGCTCGCTTTAATCCCTGTCCTGACAAGTACTGGCCGCGGCTCCGATGTCATGATTCCCATGGCGATCCCAACTTTTGGAGGAATGACCTTTGCGGTCCTCACCGTATTTGTCGTCCCCACACTTTATTGCTGGATTGAAGAAGTCCGGCATTCCCATAAGAAGAGAAAAACCCAACAAGCAAAATTATGAAACTGATCCAAAAAATCCACATCGCCACTCTCAGCGCCGTCCTCGCCTTCGGCCTGGTTGCTTGCACAGAAGAAAAAGATGGCGACAAGCCAGCGCCCTCATCGGACGGCTACTCCATGACGACCTGCCCGGTCTCTGGAGAAAAACTCGGCAGCATGGGTGACCCCGTTGTTATGACTCACGAAGGAACAAGCGTAAAACTTTGCTGTGATCACTGCACCGACAAGTTCAAAGCCGACCCGGCCAAGTATGTCGCGATGGTGAAAGAGGCAAAATAGCTCACAGCCCGCGACGGTCCATTTCCTCTGTGAAATGACGATAGAAAGCATCCGCCACCGGACCGGGGCGGGTGCTTCTTCGTCTAAGGGAGCCAATCAACCTCGTTGGTTTTGGATTGGCGAGACGGAGTAGTTTCACCCCATAAAGTTTTGCGGCGGCAGCTGCCATTTCGGGAACAATGGAAACTCCCAGGCCTGCTCCGACTAAACTGAGCAGGGTGTCCAGCTGCCCGCATTCAAGACGTTCCGGGCGGCGTGAGGTCTTACAAGTCTCAATGACCTGGCCGCTGAGGCAATGCCCCTCCGAAAGCAGGATCAATTGATCTTGGGGGACATTCTTCAAAGGAACCCTCTCCCCGCTTACTGCCAGTTCATGCTTCTGTGGCACCGCGAGTAACAACGACTCACGAAAAATCACCCGTTGATGCAGTGACCTCCCCGACAATTCACTTTTCTCCACATCACTGGCAATCGCGAAATCAATTTCACCGCCGCTCAATGCCCCGACAAGACGATGAGTAAAATCTTCCCGAATGTGAATCTTCACTTTCGGGTGTTCCTCGATGAAGGAAGCGATTATGCGCGGGAGCAGAAAGGGAGCAATCGTGGGGATTACGCCGACCTTTACTTCGCCCTCCAAAACTTCGGATCGTTGTTCGAACTCGGCACGAAGTGAATCCATTTCGGAAATCATCTTTCGAGCCCGCGTCAGAACCAGTCCACCGGCACCGGTCAACTCCACTCCCCGACGGCTTCTTTTCAACAGGGGCTCACCCAGTTCCTCCTCCAGATTCAGGATTTGCTGACTGAGTGAAGGTTGCGCGATCGACAGCTTCTCAGCAGCGGAGGTAAAGCTGCCTGCCTCGACGACAGCGGTAAAGTAAGTCAGTTGCCGGATGTCCATTATTCCATAGGAGAATCCTATATCTTCTATTTGTATACAATATTTTTCAGATATTAAAACCGGGGCCAATGTGAGCACATACCAGAAAGAACACTATGAACAATCACAAGACCATGACCACCACCGGAGGCAATCCCGTCGCCGACAATCAAAATTCCCTGACAGCCGGGCCACGTGGCCCTGTCCTGATGCAGGACTACCAGCTGATCGAGAAATTGGCCCACCAGAATCGAGAGAGAATCCCGGAACGGGTAGTTCACGCCAAAGGGTCCGGCGCTTTTGGAAAACTGACTATCACTCATGACATCACCCGCTACACCAATGCGTCGATCTTTTCTCAAGTTGGGAAAGAGACCGAAACCCTCCTCCGTTTCTCCACCGTCGCCGGGGAGCGGGGTGCTGCCGACGCCGAACGAGATGTCCGCGGATGGGCACTGAAATTCTACACCGATCAGGGCAACTGGGACCTCGTGGGAAACAACACCCCTGTATTTTTCGTTCGGGATCCGCTCAAATTCCCCGACTTCATCCACACTCAAAAGCGCCACCCGAAAACCAATATGCGTTCGGCAACAGCAATGTGGGACTTCTGGTCCTTGAGTCCCGAAAGCCTTCACCAAGTTACCATTCTGATGTCTGATCGCGGTTTACCAAAAAGCTATCGGCATACCAACGGCTACGGGTCGCACACCTACTCGTTCATCAATGCCGACAAGGAAAGGTTCTGGGTGAAGTTCCATTTCAAGACTCGCCAGGGAATTGAAACGCTGACCAACCGCGAGGGCGAAGCCATCATCGCAAAGGATCGGGAGTCCTCTCAGAAGGACCTTTTTGGATCCATCGAGAAAGGCAACTTTCCGCAATGGGACTTCAAGATCCAGGTGATGCCGGAAGCGGATGCAGCGGACTACCACCTCAACCCTTTCGACCTGACAAAAGTCTGGCCTCATGCTGACTACCCACTCATCGATGTGGGGGTTCTCGAACTGAATCGAAATCCTGAGAACTATTTTGCGGAAATCGAACAGGCGGCCTTCAGTCCGTCCAACATCGTCCCCGGTATCGGTTTCTCGCCCGACAAGATGCTGCAGGCCCGGATTTTCTCCTACGCGGATGCCCATCGCTATCGGGTCGGAACCTGGTATGAAGCGCTTCCGGTGAATCAAGCGAAGTCAAAAGTGAATCACTATCACATGGATGGATCGATGAACTTCACCAACCCGGAAGGCGGAGATGCCTACTACGAACCAAACTCCATGGGAGGCCCGGCCGAAGATTCCGACTTTTCCGAGCCACCGCTCGCTCTCCCGGCGGATTTCGCAGACCGATACGACCATCGCGAAGGAAATGACGATTACACTCAGCCGGGAAACCTGTTCCGCCTGATGGACGACGAGCAGAAAGCTCAGCTTTTTCAAAATATCGCCGAAGCAATGGACGGAGTGCCTCAGGAAATTATCGAGCGGCAGCTGGCTCATTTTGACAAAGCAGACCCAGCCTACGGCGATGGTGTCCGAAACGCTCTTCAATCCAACTGAAAGGAAAAACCGATGACGACTGAACAGGAATTACAACGATTCGCCGAGCTGCAAACCATCGCATTTGATTGCGCACGGACCGGTGAAACAGAAACTCTCCAACCCATGATTGATGCCGGGCTTCCGGTCGATCTTCAGGATGAGAAAGGAAACAGCTTTCTGATGCTGGCAAGCTACAATGGCTGGTTAGAGACCAGCCGGATGCTGCTGGAACGGGGTGCCGAACCCGATCTTCGTAACAAACGGAACCAAACTCCGCTGGGAGGTGTTGCCTTCAAAGGAGACCGTGAAACCGCAGAGCTCCTGCTCGAGTTCGGCGCTGAAGTCGAAGCCAACCAGGGAGGAGGACAAACACCTCTTTTGTTCGCCAAACTCTTTGGACGGACAGAAGTCGCCACTCTCCTCGAAAAAGCCGGAGCCGATTCTGATCGAAAAATTAAATGGGGCATGACTCCGGCCCGTTGGTCGGCCTTGACCTCCCCGATTCGGAGCGTCGTGCGTCTTTTCAATTCGCATTGATGTGTCTTGCCAATGGCAGACGGAAGAATAGGCTGAACTTGCTATGCGACTTCTGACCGTTTCTTCCGCTGCCTTGCTGGCCTTTTCAGGTATTCCTTCTGCATTAGGAGAAGAGAGGCCGCCTGAGACCCAAACTCTCCAGCCGGGAGTCACCCTCACAGAAATTGCCACCCACCCTGACATTGTCACGCCGACAGGAGTGGATGTCGATGAAAACGGGAAAATCTGGGTCGTTGCCTGCCACACCCACATGCCGCCGGAAGGATACGCCGGTCCGAAGTTTGATGAGATTCTGAGCTTTGACGAAGAAGGAAATCGCAAGGTCTTCTACGACCAGACCTTCCACACAATGGATCTGGAGCTCGGCGAAGATGGCTGGGTATATCTCGCCGAACGGGATCGCATTTTCAGGATCAAGGATCAGGACGGCGATGGCAAAGCCGATGTCGAGGAGGCGATCGCTGACCTGAGCACCGAAGCCGACTATCCTCACAATGGACTCTCTGCTCTCGCCTGGCATCCCGACGGTCAGCTCTATTTCGGGCTTGGGGAAAATTACGCGAAGCCCTGGGTGTTAAAGCCCGCCAAAGGGAAGGAATTTACCGGACGAGGAGAAGGTGCAGTTTTCCGCTGTCAACCGGACGGATCCGAAATGGTCAGAGTCGCCCGGGGGATGTGGAATCCATTCGGAATTACAGTGCGAAAAGACGGGGAAGTTTTTGCCGTGGAAAATGATCCCGGCGAACGCCCGCCCTGTCGGCTCCTTCACATCGTCGAAGGCGGAAACTTTGGGTATCAACGTGCCTACGGAAATGATGCCTATCACCCTTTCGTTGCGTGGAACGGCGAGCTGCGAGGCACCCTGCCGATGATTCACCCGATCGGGGATGGTCCCTGCGGAATTGCGTTTCTGGGTAACGGACTGCTCGTGCCCTCGTGGAGTGATCACAGAATCGACTTCATGCCCCTGCACCAAAAGGGAGCCAGCTTTGATTCCGGTCGAATTCAACTGGTGGGCGGGAGCCGTTACTTCCGACCGGTTTGTATTGCTGCTGATCCCCGGACAGAAAATGGGGACGTGAGAACCTGGTACTTCACCGATTGGGTGGACGGGCGCTACCAGGTTCACGGCTACGGTCGGCTTTGGAAATTGAGCATCAATCTTGAAGAGGCAGCCAGTTGGGTAGGCGAGTTGGGCCTCGAAGAACCCACAGGCGAACTGACGAAAGCCGATCAGTTGAGAAAGGGCAAAGGCACCAAAAACCTGAAAGAACTTTTCAAGATCGCAGAGTCAGAGGATCCCTACCTCGCCGCAGCGGCGATTCAAGCTCTGGGGCCAATGGTGACTTCGTGGGAATTCGCGGATTTTCAGACCTGGTCGGAGTCGGAAAGGATCACCGCAGTTTTGGCAATGCGAGCGGTTCAGGACATGGGCCAACGATGGGTCCCCACATTATTGGACGACCCTTCCGCAGAAATACGCTTCGAGGCGCTGCGCTGGATTGCTGATGAGGTGATGGTCAACGAACTTCTTGCCGTGGAGAAAATGCTGGATCAGCCGGGCTTGGAATTCCCGCTGTTCGAGGCAGCAATGGCCGCACGAAATACGCTGAGCGGAGTTCCTGAAATGGGCATCCGGGATCCTGAAATGCTTCTGGCGAAAGTGACCGATCCCAAGGCATCTCCTCAAATTCGATCCTTCGCCCTGCGGCTGCTTCCCGACCGGGCGCGGCTGGCTTCCTCGGACGGGGCCGCACCGGAACTTCGATTCCCCAGAGGTTTGAAAGTGGACACACTTCGCGAGCTACTCGCGGTTGGGGACGATGGACTGTCGATGGAAGTCATTAGAACCCTGGGAAGTGCGCCTCGAATTGGACAGGGAGTTCTCGCAAAAACCGCTGCCGATGAGAACCAACTCCCTGCGCTTCGTGCCGAAGCGATTGCCGGTTTGGCTCTCGTTGCAGAAACTCACGCTGATTTGCTGGTTCAATTGGCTGACAACGTCGACCCCGGCATTCGCGGGGAAGCGCTCCGTGCGCTGCGCTCCCTCAAACTGAAAGATGAATCCATTCTTGCCCTCGAGCAAATTGCAGAGAAATATCCGGACGCGATTGCTCCCGTTCTAGCAGTGTTTGAAGCCTCGACCCTCATCGAAGGACGACCGCTTCTTTCTGATTCCGAAGCCTGGCTCGACCGACTCGATGCCGTTAAGGAGCCTGTTGATGTGGAGAATGGCAGACGTATCTTTTTTCACAAACGCGTCGGGATGTGTTCCAATTGCCATCGATACAATGGACGAGGAAACATCGTCGGCCCCGATCTGACCCGGATCCATTTATATGGAGAAGGGGGTGCGTTTCTTGAGTCAATTCTCGAACCAAACCGGGCGATCGCGCCGGAATACCTACCGCGTCTGGTTACCTTGAAAAATGGCAAAACTCACACTGGCATCCGCCTGCGCTCATCCACCAGTGAAGTAATCCGCGATTTGAATGGTCAGAATCTCTCCTTCAAACGCGACGACATTGAATCGATGCAGGAACTGCCGGTGTCCTTCATGCCGGCCGGATTACTTTATGGAATGACTGACCGGGAACTACGCGATTTGCTGGCGTTTCTGGAGAGAGGGATGGAGTAAAGGGCTGTGAGCATCTGGCCGAATTCTACTTCTTCGGCTTTTCCCGAACTTGAACAGCCTCGAATTTCGGAAGATCCGCCCGGCGCTTCTCCCAAGTGGATTGAACTTCCCCTGCTTTCCAGATTTTAACATTGTCGATCTCAGCAAGTCCGCCTCTAGGTCCGGCGAGGCCGAAACCAGCTCCACCGCTTGGAGCCGGCCTGGAGAGAACAGAATGCTTTGCGTAGAGAGTTGGCCCGCCCTGAAACTGAATCACAAACTCGTCGCCCTTCAACTCGGCAAGAGCGTGCATCCATTTGCCCGGTTCGTATTTAAAATCCGTAGCCTCGCCGACCTTCAATGATTCGTAGTCGACCAGCAATGACATCCCTTCCTTTGCGTTCATTCTCGCGCGAACGATATGATGACCGAATTCGACAAACGGAACAATGGGCGTTACCCCTCCTTCCGCAAAGCGCACTGAAAATTGCATCACAAATTCTTCCGGTGTGATTGGCGCGCTGACTCGAGGCTCGAGCCCTTTGTGATGCGGCTTCTTTGCCTGATTCTCTTTGGTCGATTCCCGACCGCGCAAAACACCATCTTCAATTTTCCATTGTGTCGCCTGGCGCGGCGCCCACTCCGCTTTATCGACCTTTCCTTCTTTTGAAAAATCGGATTCGAAAACCAAATCCCCTTTCTCCGCGAGGACCGGTTCAGGAAAAGTTTCGCTGGAGTAGACGCTTGTGGTGAGGAGAGCGAAGGCAAGAAGGGTGAATGATTGTTTCATCGGAAAACCATTACCTTGCCAACTCCACACAGACAAGTTCCTTATCGCTTCGTGCGAAAACCTGCGTCCCGGCAAATGCCGGATGGGACCACAATACAGTTCCTTCACGCCGCTGTTTCAAAGGAGTCGTGGGTTCAATGATTTTGGTGCGGTCAATCTCGCTGTACCCTTCCGGTGTAAGTTTCGCGATGATCAATTCCCCACGCTCATTGAGCATCCAGGTCTTGTCACCATTGCGAACCATGAATGCTGTGCTCCAACGACCTTCTGGAGTTGCCTCCGCGCTCTCCCAGACACGATCACCTTTCTTCGGATCAAGGCAGCGCATTTGGCCATAACTGTCGATACCATAGATGTGATCTTTGTAATAGTATGGCGGACTGATCATGTTGTGCAGCGCATCCGTCTTCCGCTCGTTGATACCCTGACGATGCCACAATTCTTTCGCCTCCAGCTTTGCCTGATTCAACTCGATCAAACGCGAACCATCGTAAAAGACCGAGAGAAACATTTTCGTGCCATCTTCATTCAAGGCCGGACCCGGAACATTGATGGGCATTTTATTAGGCTTTGTGGGGATTTCCCAATGCACTGTGCCATCCGACGGATTCATTCCCGCGATCCGAAACCCTGTCCAAACCACCAGGACTCTCTGCCCGGCCTGCTCAATCATAATCGGCGAAACATAAGACGCCTTGTCACTGAAAGCGCGCCACACCTCTTTGCCGGTATTCTTATTAAAAGCGACCACACAGGCTTTGTCAGCCATCGCCCCAAGTTGAACAATAACATTGTCACCTTCAACCAACGGACTGTTGGTCAGCCCCCAAATCGGCATGTCAATATCGTAGAGGCTGCCGGTATCCTGCGCCCAGATGACTTTGCCCGTCTCAGCATCGAGGCAGTGAAGGTGCCCGACTGTTCCCAGCGCCCAGGCCTTTCCGTCTTTAATGGTGACGCTTGCGCGGGGACCGTATCCGTATCCCACTTGTCCATAATTCGCCGGATACGAATGAACCCATAGAGGTTCGCCATTTTTCTGATCAAAACAAAGAATCCGTTCGATCTGTTCTTTCGTTCCCGCAGGACCTCGATCCATTAGATAAACCGCACCACTGGAAACCGTCGGACCACTGTAACCAGCCCCAACCGGAGCTGACCAGGCAGGCTCCAGTTCTTCTTTCCCACCGAAATCTTCCACCAGCCCATCCTGATTCCACAAGCCTGCCCGATCAGGTCCGCGATACTCCGGCCAGTCGGCGGCCGCAAGAAATCCGGCACTGAGAAATAGAACAAGGGAGATTCGAAAGAGACGAAGCATCATAAGAAAACTTGTCTCAGTCCCAACAGATCGCAAACGATTCGATTCGCATCCTTCAGAGTTTTCCTGCCAGCGCCAATCTCAGTTTCTCTCGAAACCAGAAACGATCTTCGTCAGTTGCCGGATTGATAATGGTCGAGTGCGGGTAGGTCTTCGTGGTCGGGCTGCAGGTCTCCCCGACAAGGCTCCAATGCTCCCTTCGCAAGATAGGCACATCCTCCGGGGCGGCCAGAAGGATCGTTTTGAATTGTCCGTCCAGGCCACGGCCGGCAAGTTTTCGATTGAGATTTTCAAACTTGGAAAAGGAAGCAAGAGGATCCTGAAAGTAGTGAAAGCCAAAGATCTGCTTCTCCGGATTTGACTCCAGGGCTGCGAGACTCGATTCAATCTGCTTTCTCTTCAATCCAAGCGCCGGGTTGTGCCAGGGTAACTGAGGAATCTGAAAATAAGCATGGTACCAGTGCTTCAAGGGGGACGCCGGCTGAGCAATGACTCCTCTCTTCACATGCGGCTCATCAATGAGGGCAAAAGGAAAAATCCCGGTCAGACAGTTCCCGATCACGGTGATGTCACGTCCTCCCTCTTTTTGACTAACCCATTGGCTCATCGCCCTGACGTCTTTCAAAATCGGACCGGGGCCATCGACCTGATAAACCCGCCAGTCGTCGGAGAAATCGAGATACCTCGTCGCCCTCAAGGCCCGGTCATACCCGTATGCTTTTTCGCCCAGTATCTCATCCCCGTAAAGACTGGGGATGTAAACCCGGTGCCCCCATGACTCCATTTCCAGGGCGAGATCGAGAGTCCGCGGACTGATGCCGTTGAGAGCATGAAGCAAAAGGACGGGAGACCCGCTGGATCTTTCCGTCCGCCAAACCGGATACTCGACTCTCTTCCCATCCTCTCTGGTCGTCGCGAACCGGGTCTTAATAAAACGCATCTCCGCCGGAGCAGAAATCTTCTCCGTATCGCAATGGGTCTCGCAGGATGAGAAAACGCAACACGTCACCAGCGCGAAACTCACCGTCGCCAATATTTGCAATACTCTCCTCCCTCCCATCGCCGGATGTTAAGCGGCGCGCAGGATCGAGTTCCAGTCAAATCTTCTGAAATACCAAGCGCCCTGCCGCCGCAACCACGGAATGATTCACTCATGGACTTCAAAGAGAGAATGGAACAAACTGTCCGGTCTATGAAAATCCACGCCGGCCTCATTTTCGCTTTTCTCTTTCTCCTCAGCCCATTTTTGAAGGGAGCGGAGAAACCCTACAACGTTCTCTTCATCATCTCCGATGACCTGACCTACACCGCGTTGTCCTGCTACGGAAATGAGTCCTGCAAAACCCCTAACATTGACGCCATCGCCGCGAAGGGAACGCGTTTTACGAGGGCGTATTGCCAGGGGACTTACTGCGGGCCTTCGCGGGCTTCTTTCATGTCAGGCTATTACCCGCATGCGACCGGCGTTCTTGGCTACAAGAATCCCCGCCCTCAAATCGGCGACCGCGAAACCTGGTCACAGCTTTTCAAAAACAACGATTACTACGCAGCGCGAGTTTCCAAAATCTACCATATGGGCGTTCCCGGCGGGATCGAAGTGGGAGGAGATGGCCGAAATCACAACGACTACAACGGTGCCGATGATGAAGCCTCCTGGACCGAGCGCTTCAACAGCCCCGGTCCGGAATGGAAAGCCAAAGGCAATGGCGAAACGCTCGAAGGAAACCCGGACGGCAAACGCCCCGTCGTCGGTGGAAACACATTCGTCGTCGTCGAAGCCGATGGTGATGACCTCGTCCATTCAGATGGAAAGACTGCCAGGAAAGCGGCCGAGCTTCTCGCCAAACACAAAGACAAGCCTTTCTGGCTCGGAGTCGGGTTCGTCCGGCCTCACGTTCCCTTCGTTTCTCCGAAAAAATATTACGAACCGTTTCTCCCTTACGAAACGAACGAACTGCCGCCAAAAATCGCCGGTGACTGGGACGACATCCCTGCTCCCGGAATCAATTACAAAACCAGCAAGAACATGAAAATGGATATCCGCCGGCAGAAAAAAGCGGTCGGGGGCTACTACGCCTCCGTCGCCTACATGGATGCTCAGGTCGGAGTCGTGATGGATGCCCTGAAGGCGAACGGGCTCGAAGACAACACCATCGTCATTTTCACCAGCGATCATGGGTACCATCTTGGCGAACACGATTTCTGGGCCAAAGTCAGCCTGCGCGATGAATCTGCCGGCGTCCCTTTGATCATCAGTGTTCCCGGGAAGGAACCAGCGGTCTGCGACTCCTTTGTCGAACTCTTAGACCTCTATCCATCCACTGCAAAACTCTGCGGTCTTCCGATTCCGGATCGTATTCAGGGAAAAGACATTTCGAAGATGATCGACGACCCCACCCACGAAGTTCGCGAAGCCGCCTTCTCTGTCGCCCCAATGCGTAAAGGCTTTCTGCTAAGAGACCAAAAGTGGTCCTACATTCAGTATGGAGAAAAGGCCGAGAAGGGAATCGAGCTTTTCGATATGGAAAAGGATCCGGAGCAGTACACCAATCTCGCTGAATCAGCCGAGCACACCGAAGTGGTCGCAGGTTTTCGGAAGCAGATGGCGAAGAAGCTTTCGGATCTCCGGGCGAATGATTTGTAGCCCCGAGGTCAGTAAACTTTCTGACTTCACCAAAAGAACCCGTTACCCTCACCGACTCCATCGGGAACGTGGACTACTTGCGCCTCACAAACTTGATCTGCATGAATTTGACGAAACCTTCTTCGTCCTTTTTCGGGACAGACAACACGAGGAGGCGTTCGTCTGCGCTGACTTGAGTGACCGTAGTCTTCTGCAGGATGGGTGTTCCGCCGGGACCTTTGACTTTCGTCGTCCAGTGAACCGTCTTTGACTCTTTGATGTAATCACCGGTCATTTTCGCGGCATAGGGCCCTTGATCGATCACCTTGCCGACCATCATTTTTTCATCGAGGTCGTATCCAACAATGGAGTGAACTTTCGTTGTCTGCCCCATGAACTCTGAGTCGAAGTCAGATGCGATCCAATACTCTCCATAAGAACGGTTTGTCTCTACTCCTTTGAATTCGATTGGTGTTGAGCCCGGCCCCTTTGGCCAGACTTTAATCGAGGCGTCCCAGACTCCGACGGCACCTTTCAATACCTGCAGCTCGATCGGCACTGATTTTTCCTGAGCAGATCCGGAAAAAACGATCCCAAAGAAGAGCGTCAGGATAAAAGTGATTCGATTGTGCATGGTGATTGAAACCTTCATTTGCTATCAATATCACCTCGTATGCCACATCTTCAAAAACTCAATCCAGGGTCTCCGGCACCAGTTCCTCCTAACTGGACAGCCGCTTCTACAGGGATAAACTCCCCCATGTTTCGAATTCTTCTGCTCCTGTCAGTCATTGTACTTTCGCTTTCAGTTTCGACACCATCTTCACATGCGCAACAGCCATGGGAAGATGATTATCGGAGGCTCAGCGCCGTCATTCCCGTCACGGCTCGGGAGGGTGCAGCCATCCTTTCCGCGCCGGTGCACAATGCAACGGTCGTCAAGGAACTGGCAGGTCCGTTCTCATTCTCCGCCCATGGATTCGTAGAGTCGGATGGAGTCCATCTATTCCTTACCGAAGCTGCCTACAATCAGTGGTTGGACAAACAAACAATCCCGGAATGGATTCGGGTCAATGGCAAAGCCGAGTTCCCCCCTTTACCTCGTCTGATCTATCAGGGAAAAGGGATCGATCCGGATACCGGGGAGGAGGCCCGCCGGGAAGTATATGAGGAAACAGTCCCGATCAATCCCATCTCCATCTGGCCGGCGAAATCTCCGGCGGGTCAAGACGTCGTCCTTCCGGTAAAGGTCACTTCGGCAATCGAGAATAAAAGCGGGGGATGGGACGCGGTGTTTACGGTGTATCCCAGTTTTGAATCCAACATCTGGAAATTTGGATTTCCAGAGCCTTCCTACAATCAGCTTTCCGACCCCGCTAACAATGTCTCAAGACGCCTGATTTCGAAGCCGGATATTAAGGAGCTCACTCTTCGCGGGAGCAGCGGAACCGAACGGTTCCTTGGGGTTTTGAAACCGGGCATTGTTTTCAATGCTCATTTCACCGAGGGCAAACTTCACTATCTCGAAGCCGGAGACAACTGGCCACCCGTCGTAGCCGCTTCTCACCTCAGCCCTCCACTTTTTCAGGCTAGTGCCGATTCGGAAATAGTTTTCCGGTTTGGCGTGTCTACACTCGACGGAGTTCATACCGTGATTGAAGTGATGCCGGACAAAGTGACCGGTGCCGATTATACCAATTACAACATGCTCGCACAGTTTGGCCCGCCCTTCCATGAGGATACCGGAATTCCTGAATGGACCATGAGCGAGTGGTCAATCGAATTGAATTCAGACCTGACCGTTCACGTGGTTGCCCCCCTGATGGACGGACGAGGCGCTTCAGGAATGCTGGAACTGGAAGGGCTCGAACTGGGCCCCTCCTACGAAGACGAAATCAAGCTTATGAAATCATTTGTCCAGGTTCGACCGCCGAATCTTCCTGACGCAGCCGGATGGAGATCGATCATTAAAGATAAACTGGGGGCAATTCCAGCAGCCCAACGGATAAAAGAGTCCGATGGCTTTTGAGCTGAGCGGCTCTGATTTTCCTCTCAAAGGTTTTTTGAAGATCATCCAGGTTTTCGATTACATTCTTTCAAAATGACAAAACTCCTTTTCGCAGCCACCTGCCTGGTTTGCACTTCGTTCGCCACGAACCTGGTTGCGCAGTCCCAGGATTCTTCAAGCCCCTTTCCTAAGCTTTCTCTCAAAGCCGACGACCAAATTCTATTCCTCGGCGACAGCATCACTCAGGCCGGGCAATACATTGCTTTTGTCCAGACCTGGCTCTGGGCGAATCATCCCGACTTGAAACTCGACATCGTTAATCTCGGTCTCGGGTCGGAGACCGCCAGCGGTGACAGCGAACCGGATCACCCCTTTCCCCGTCCCTGTGTTCACGAGCGGATCGATCGCATTCTCGCAAAGACCGATCCTGATGTGGTCTTTGTATGCTACGGAATGAACGACGGTATCTACTATCCTCCCGGAGAAGAACGCTTCGCCCATTACCGTGAAGGCATCGACAGCCTCTTGGCAAAATTGGAGAAGGAGGGCCGCAAGATTGTCCTAATGACTCCGCCCCCTTTCGACAAGGAAGCGATGAAAGGAAAAGGGAAGCTCGTCAAAGAAATCGATCCCGATTTTGACTACAGCTGGATGACTCCCTATGCGAATTACGACGAGGTGCTGAAAGGCTATGCCACTTGGATTCTCGAAGAGAAAAAGGACGAAGTGGTGCCCACAGTGAGCCTGCACAAGGCGATGACCGAATGGCTTTCAGCGAAAAGAGAAGTTAATCCGGAATACAAAATGGCCGACGGAATTCATCCGCCAGTGGAAGGGCATTTGGTCATGGCTCTGGAAATCCTTGAAAGCCTGGGAGTCGACAGGGCAAGCGCAGAAATTCAACTGACAGAGCTGACCGGAATTCACATCGGCCCGAAAGCGAGCAATACCAAGGCGACACCTCTCTGGGATTTGATCACCAAGCGTCGGAGACTGCTCAACAGTTCCTGGATCGAGGACGTCGGTCACAAAAAACCGAAGTCGAAGAAGCTGCCCATGCCTCTGGATGAGGCGAAAGCAAAAGCAGCAGAAATGGAAACTGCGATTCGCACTCTCCTGAACGAGTAAGTCACTCGCCCAGTTTCACGCCAAGTACCCAGGCAGGGCTTCCACCGCAATCGTAAATGTTGAGCGGTGTCAGTTGTCCGCTCTCCGCGTCGCGGCTGTAAACGATCAGAGTGTTGGACTTCTGTCCGGCAGCAACAAGCAACCTTTCCCCGCCCGCAATCAGATTGAAGGACCGCGGCGTGTCTTCGGTCGGTGTCTGTCCCCGTGATTTCAGCGCACCGCTTTCGGAATCGACTTCAAATATCGCGATACTGTTGCTGTCTCTTATACACATCTCCGAGCCCACGAGACCGAGGCTGATCTCG
>CAJXQE010000041.1 GCA_913058215.1 uncultured Verrucomicrobiales bacterium | reverse complement strand
GAGATCAGCCTCGGTCTCGTGGGCTCGGAGATGTGTATAAGAGACAGGTATTGAATCTCCGGAGCCTTTACGGCTGGAAGCCAGCGCGAAACACTTCTTTTCGGGCGCCTAACGCTTCCAATCTCCAAATTAGGGGCTCCTTCTCAATTGATTGGCTTATTGCTATCCCCTGACGGTTTGCTTGTAACTGAACCTTTGGGAATGTTTACAGTAAGGAAATACAAATTATACCATTACAACTCTATGTGAGTCAGTATATCGCCGCTAAAATTGCAGCGCTATAAAAAGACCGGATTTCCCGGATAAGACTCCACTTTGCTTTCAGGCGAACATTCTCCGCCGATCCTTTCCAATGAGCGAAAAAGACCCTCCCGTCGAAACCCCGCAGGTTGAAGCTGACAAAGCTTCCGCTGAGATCCCCGCTACCCCTGTTGAAGCCGTCCAGGCTCCTTCCAGTCAGGATTCCGGGCACGAATCCACGCCCGGGCCTGAAAAGGATAAACCTCAAGACGCTCCAAAGGCTGAAGAAAAACAGGAGCAATCCGAACTGAAGCTTGAAGCTGATAGTCAGCCTGAGCAAGAGCCGGAAGCCAAATCAGAGGAAAAGCCTCCTGTCGAAAACAAAGTCAAAGAAGGCGGCGAGAGTCAGGAAAACGAAGATAAACCGAATTCCGGAAATAGAGGCGAGGACGGAAGAGAAGGTCGGCCGCGTCGTGGCCGCAACAATCAAAGGAATCGGAAGTCCGGTAGAGGCAGGCGCAACCAGGGCAAAGAAGGTGAAGATAACGAAGAAGGTCGATCTTCCGAAGATGGGGAAGGAAAAGACAATGAGGGCGACGGCCCGCCAAGGAAGACACGCAAAGAGCGATACCTTGAGCGGAAGGAAAAGGAACGCGCCAAGGAAGCGGCTGCTCTGGAGGCTGCTCCGGCTGTCGAATCTGAAGGGCTTGTTGAAATTTCTCCAAAAGGATTCGGATTCCTCCGTGAACGGGGACGCAGTTATCAGCAGTCACCTAAAGACGTTTTTATTACTCCGGAAATCGTTCGTATCCACGGATTGCGAGACGGTCTCTGGCTGAAATGCGTTTCCAAGCAGGGAATTCGCGGACCTCAAATGATCGAGCTTCTGACGATCAACGGTAAAGACCCGGCAGAATATCAAAACCTGCCTTATTTCGAAGAACTTACGGCTATCAATCCCAACAAGAAGCTGACGCTCGAAACGGATGCTTCACGGATGACTACGAGAGTCATTGATATGATGGCTCCGATTGGACGCGGCCAACGGGGGCTCATTGTTGCTCCCCCGCGCACAGGGAAAACAACTCTGCTTCATCATATTGCAGAAGGGATTCAGAAAAATTACGATGACGAGATTCATTTAATGATTCTCCTGGTAGATGAGCGTCCCGAGGAAGTTACCGACTTCAAACGCTCCTTTCCGGATCTTGAGGTATTTTCGAGTTCTAATGACGGAGAGGGAAAAGACCACACCAGAATTGCGTTGCTTGCGATTGAGCGGGCTAAGCGACTCGTTGAAGCAGGTGAGCACGTGTTTATCCTGATGGATTCCATTACCCGCCTCGCTCGTGCTTTCAACACCTCGATGAGGAGCGGAAAACGCGGGACGGCCAGTGGCGGACTTATTGTTGGTGCTCTTGAAGTTCCGCGCCGTATTTTTGCCGCAGCCCGGAACACCCGCGAAGCCGGTTCTCTCACGATCATTGCCACAGCTCTGATTCAGACAAACAGCAAGGCGGACGAAGCCATCTTTCAAGAATTTAAAGGGACAGGAAATATGGAGCTGGTTCTCGATAGAGCGCTCGCCCAGAATTATGTTTACCCTGCAGTGGATATCCACAAGTCAGGTACTCGACGTGAGGAACTGCTCTTGCCTCCGCATATGCTTGAGAAGATCTACGTGATTCGACGAGGGCTTGGCGGCTATAAACAAGTCGACGCCATGGAGTGGTTGCTTAAGTGCATGGAGCGATACCCTTCCAATGCCCAAATGCTGATGGATATCAAGACGACCGCCCTTTCCTGACGGAAGCAATCTCGTTCAGGGTCCTGACTGAATTGTGCCTGGGTTGACTAAGCCCCCTTCAGCTTGGGGCCTGTTAATTCTGCTGGCGATCCATTAACGCCTTGCTCTTATTCCGGGAATTGCCTTCGAAGTTTGCAATCCCGTCATTGATCTAAGGCCCGATATCTGGTTAGCTTTCGGCGATGAGCAATTACGTCGAAAGGAGTCGCCGCGGATTCGGAAGCCGCATTAAGAATTCAGTAGGAGGAGTCATTTTTGGACTCATTCTGCTTTTGGGAGGAACGGTAGGAATCTACTTCAACGAGAGCAATTCCGTTCGAAGAGCCAAAGAATTGAAAGAAGGCCGTGGTGCAGTTGTATCCGTTGATTCTTCGAAAGTGGATCCAGCCAATGAGGGGAAATTAATTCACTTTACCGGCGACTCTAAAACAGATGGACCACTCAGTGATCAAAAGTTCGGTATCAGCGGAGATTTCATCAAGATCAATCGCAAGGCGGAAATGTATCAGTGGAAGGAAACCGTCTCCTCCCGTGAGGAAAAGAAAGTGGGAGGCAGCAGCGAAACCGTAAAGACCTATTCCCACAGTAAAGATTGGAGCAGTGGACTGATCGACTCTTCGAAGTTCAAATATGCGAACGGCCATGCCAATCCTTCATCCATGCCCTATCAGAGCCAGTCATCATCGGCCAAGGCAGTTTCTCTCGGAGCGTTCTCGCTGCCTGAGTTTCTTGTCAGTAAGATCAACAACACCACTGACTATGTGATGCAAAATATTGATGGTGTTTCTCAGGAAGCAAAACAAACGGGAAGGCTACACGCCGGAGGGCTCTATATCGGAAGCGATCCTGCAAATCCTGCGGTGGGCGACATGCGCGTCACCTTCAGTGTTGTGAAACCCGGGCCGACCAGTGTTATTGCCATGCAAAAGGGATCAACCTTGGCCAAATACCCGACCAAAACAGGTCGTACGCTCGACATTCTCCACGTGGGAACGCATGTAGCCGACGTCATGTTTGACACGGAAGTGAAGAACAACGCGATTATGACATGGATCCTGCGAGGCGCCGCATTCTTTGCATTAATGATAGGCTTCAACCTTGTTCTCGGTCCGCTCTCCGTTATGGCAAGTGTCCTTCCATTCCTCGGAAACCTGGTCGCTAAGGGAACCGGGGTTATTTCATTCCTGCTCGCCGCCGTGGTATGGACAATTGTGGTTGGGATTTCGTGGCTTGTGGTCCGGCCGGTTTTGGGAATCATCATCCTTGCCGTAACCGTATTTCTAATCGTGATGATTGTTCGTCGGATCAAACAAGGCAAAGAGGAAGGTGGACCGCCTCCAATGCAGGAAGAGCCGCCTTCTTTGACTCCCCCGCCCCTGACCTAGGGCAAATTCCTGTTCCTCTTTCCCCTTCCCCAATTCAATGAGCGATGAAGACTCTACGGATCTAATCCATCTGGAGCCCAAGGAAAGCGATTCCTACGGAGACTTGAAGGCAGCAGCCCGGAAATCCCGGCGCGTGGCCTGGCTTCTGGATGAATGCATTCGCATTCCGTTCACGCAGCGGCGGGTTGGCCTGGATCCCATCATTGGCCTCATTCCCTTCGGCGGCGAAGCGATTGCAACCCTTATTGGAGCGACTGTGCTGGGGGAATCGGTGAAAAGAGGAATCCCTTTTAAAACCCTCATCAAAATGGGGGGCAACATGATGCTGAATGCTGTGCTTGGAATGATTCCCGCTGCCGGGGACTTATTCTCGGTCTGGTTCAAATCGAATTCCAGAAACTACAAAATGCTTGATCAGTTTCTGGAAAGTGACGACTCGAAACAGGCGGAAGGCGGCTGGTGGCCGATCACTATTGTATTCCTTTTTATCGGGACCATTCTCGCCATCAATCTCACAGGGCTGCTCCTGTGTTTGTCAGTAATTAACAAGGCGATCGAATACCTTTGGGCTGCGTAGCAGAAAAACCTATTCGTCCTCTTGGCTGATGTCTTCAACCAGGTTCTCGGTTCGCTTCACATCCAATGGCTTCGATTCTTTCCCGAGAGTTAGAATGTTGTCTGCGATAGTCACATTCTTGGTTCCGTTCAAAGAAATCCCGGTGGTCTCCACCTGAATCCGGTTCCCGGTAATAATGACATCCTCCCCGGGTTGATCGTTGTATCGGGATGTTCCCCACACATAGATTCCCGTCTTATTCTTTTCACTGTCTGAACTGATTTGATTTCCGCGGATTGTCAGAGCCTTGCAATAGCCGAACTGGAGAACGGAGCTCGCAGTGTCACTTGCCCGAATAATATTGCTCTCCACAATCAGATTCGAATTCCCATTCCCCACAAGCCGACCTTCAATCGTATTCCCCCGAATGATCATCCCATCCACACCGCCGGCAAGAATCGATTTCCGGCACTGATTGTTCTCGATAATCACATTCTTCAATCCCCGCGCATGTTCGACGTGAATAGTCGACCCTCCGGGTTTTATGGTGTGTTCCAAATCACGACAGCCAGTGACGAGATAGTCTCTCGCATTCTCATCTCCCCCCATTTGAATTCCCTGACGAATAAAGTTACGCAAGGTGCAATTCCGAATCGTAATCGCCTTACAGCCACGCGAGGTTGAGATACAATCTCCAGCAAAATTCTCTGCAAACACATTTTCAATCGTGATGTTCTCAATCGAGTGTTCTTTGTTGTAGAACCAAATCCCGGAGTTGTGTTCCGGTGTTTCGCCTTTGATGTAGGCGGGAAAAGTATTCGATCCGTCGAGGTGCAAATCCCGGATTATTACGTTCTTCGTTCCGGTGGCGACAGGAGCACCGATCATTCTCCAGAAGTTTCCCCGGTTCGCATCATCCGTGAATTTCAAAGTCGATGCCGGACCGATCCCTGTAAAAACCGTGTTTGAAGGAACTTCCAAAATGGGAGACTCGGGTCCGTGCCGGGACAGGAAAAAGACCCCTTTGGGCACCAGCACAGTACCGCCACCTGCTTCTCCGCAAGCCTCGAGCGCCCTTTCGATTGCGGCCGTATCGTCAGTGTCATCGTCTGCGGTCGCACCGTATTTGGTGATATCAAAAGTTTCTCCGAAAGCCCAGGTTTGGAAGAGTGCCGGAACAAGAAACAGGAGGAAACGAGATTTGAAATTCATAAGAAGCCTTAGCCAAACTCTAGCGGAAATTTCTAAAAAGTCAGAATTTCTCTTTCAAATCTCCCAGTTCGTGAAGAATAGGATCTATGGATTATGTCACACGCTTCGTCATGAATACGAATACTTAGTATCTCAATGATGATATCATTTTCCAAAAGCCGCCTGCTTCCCGGAGTTGTTTCCGTTCTTCTTCTGCTGACTTTTACTCTTGAGGCAGCCCCCTTAGAAACCATTCAGATCAAGGATGTTCAGGGCATCGTAACCGCGAAATCACCGACTGACACCAGGTGGAGCCCAGTAGCGCAAGGGACAGAACTTCGCCTGGGTGACCAGATCCGCACGGGTCCGCGAGGTGCAAATGCCGCACGCTTACAGTTCGAGGACGGATCAAAGGTCGTCATCGGTCCGGCTTCTTCCGCAGTAATTGAGGGAAACGGAAAAATCATCCTTCTCCGCGGAGAGTTTGAAATCAGTCCTTTGAAAAAAATGTCGATTACGACTGCTGCCGGAAAGGTTCAGGAATCTTCTGACACACTTGTATGGCGACTCAATGACCAGGGAGAACTCTCCAAAGTTGAAAACACACCCAAATGGCTTTCGGGTTTCAATGGAATCAACACAGCAGAGACTCTCGGCTCACTCCTCGCAAAGGTGGACGGCCGCGACGTTCCTTTGACGATCGGATATCATCACGTGACGGTCGAGATCCGGGATCAAATTGCACGAACCACTATCGAGCAGTCCTTCGTGAACCACACCAAGGTTCGTACGGAAGGTGTATTCTATTTTCCCTTACCACAGGATTCGTCGATCGCCGGGTTCGGAATGTGGATCAATGGTGAATTAGTGGAGGCCGATGTCATTGAAAAACAGCGCGCTCGCGAAATTTATGAAACCATCCTCCGGGAACGACGCGATCCAGGCCTCTTGGAGTGGACTGGCGGAAATATCTTCAAAGCCAGGGTATTTCCCATTTTCCCTCATTCCGAGAAACGGGTAAAGATTACCTACACTCAGGTTCTCCCCCTTCAGAAAGATGGAACCTTCCGCTACCGCTACGCACTGCAAAGCGACATGCTTCGCGAAAATCCGGTTCGTGATTTGAAAGTGGACCTCAAAGTCTCCTCAGCAAAGGGAATTGAAAGCGCCGAGTGCACGAGCCATACCATCGCTCAAACAGACGTCACCGAATTCGCAGCACACTTTCAATTAGAAGAGCAGGAATATACCCCTGATGCCGATTTTGAAGTCGTGATCAAGCCGCTGCCGAATTCCGCACCGGAAGGCTTTCCGATTTCCCTTATTCCCCACCGACGCGGAGAAGACGGATATTTCCTACTGACAGTGGATATGCCACAAGAGAAGCAAGAGGGTTCAAGCGATCATCCAAGAGGGTTGAATCGAAAAGCCGAGCCCCTCAATCTCCTTTTCCTCTGCGATACCTCCGGCTCGATGGACCCTGTTCAGCGCCGCTACCAGTCAGAGTTGATTTCTGCAATTACCAGTCAGCTAGGGGAATCAGACCGCTTCAATCTTGCCACCTGTGATGTCGACTGCCGGTTTTGGAAAGAAAACTCGTCTCCTCCTTCTGAAGAAAAAGTTTCTGAGGCTCTTGGATTCTTGGAGCAGCGAATTTCGCTAGGCTGGAGCGATCTTGGAAAGACCTTTTCGGATCTGTGCGAGTCAATCCAACCCAATACTCAAGTGATCTACCTGGGCGACGGAATACCGGCAACGATCCAAACTGACCCCAACGCCTTCGCATCCAGATTGAAGCAATCCAAGGTCCCCAAAGGTGTCAGTTTCTTCCCTGTCGCCACTGGCAGCAAATTCGAGCCGGTTGTCATGACTGCGATCTCCGGACTTGGAATGGGAAGCAGTTTCCGTCAGGTAAGCAGTTCCAATCCGTCGACAACAGTTGCCGCTTCCCTGCTTCGGGAGATCCTGCAACCCGACTATCGAAATCTCCGTATTGAAATCGAAGGACCGGTCAAGACGGCCCGCATCTATCCGAATCATTTCGTCAGCACAGAACCGGGGGAGCAGAGAATTGTAACAGGCCGCTACCTCCCGATTGGAAAGGACCAGGAAGGAAGCGTAATCATCTCCGCTGAAAGGAACGGCAATGAAATTACCTGGGAATACCCGCTAAGTTTTCCGGGTCTCGATGCCGGACACGAAGGAGGAGATACCGGCAACTCTTTCATCCCGCGTTTGTGGGCGAGAAAGTATCTCGATGTGCTGCTCGAGCAGGGAGCGACTCCGGAAATCCGAGAGGAAATTGTAGATCTGTCAGTCGAGTACAAAATCATGACCCCGTATACCTCCTTTCTTGTTTTGGAAAGCGATGCAGACCGGGAGAGGTTCGGGGTGAAACGACGGTTTCAGATGCGGGATGGCGAGCGCTTTTTCTCCGATGGAAAAAAGGAAGCAAATTTTCACCTGGTCCGCCAGCAAATGATTCGAGCATCGGAATGGAGGAAACACCTCCACCTGCGAACGCTTCAAAACCTCGAAGGAATGGGACGCAATCCCAACGTGGCGAATCAATTGCTTACGCTGTCTTCCTTAGACGACTATGCTATAATTGGTCACGGAGGACACTCCGCGGACTATTCATCTTTCATCGGCATCAACCGTCGGACGGGTGCCCATCGAAATTCGGGACGATTAGTAGGCGATCTCAATGGTCCCGACGTACTGGCGGTTGGTGGCAATATTCTGATTGGATCGTCTGGAAGTCTCAGCACCGTCACATCGGGATACTATTCTGGAGATCGCATCTTCAGCTCCGGCGGAACGATCAATGTCGGCGGTGGGTTCCAAGGGACCAACGGTGCCATATCAGCAGGCTACATGACCGACTATGTTTTCCAGGGAGGAGCCCGGCTACAGCCTGGTATATCACTGGGCTCGGGCGGGTACGATACGGTCCGTGGATTTTCAGGGATCGGACAAGGGTTTCCGATGACTCCAGCGTCTCCTTTGGGTTTCGCATTCAAATCGGACTTTGACCGAGGAGACATCGGATTCCCTCAAGAGGGGAATGCGCATTCCCTTTTCTCTCATCTCAACAGAAATACTTACACCAGAGATCGAGTCTTTCGCAGGCCTCTTCCCTTCATTAACCCGAGCTCTCGCCACACGGATCACTTCGGTCGTCAGCAAATGTATCCAGCACAACCTGGATTGCGAAATTTGTTTCCCCAGCTTGTATCATTGTCCCCTGCTCCGAAGCATTCCCGGGAGGCGGATGCCAAAGCCGCCAAATTGGTAGAATCCCTTGCCAGGTTCGAACCCCTTGGAAAAGCCGGCGTGCATATCAAA
The DNA here is from genome assembly GCA_913058215.1 of uncultured Verrucomicrobiales bacterium. Classification (GTDB taxonomy): domain Bacteria; phylum Verrucomicrobiota; class Verrucomicrobiia; order Verrucomicrobiales; family DEV007; genus Arctic95D-9. The sequence continues at coordinate 22,829 of CAJXQE010000041.1, read as the reverse complement.
GTTACCCGCACTCAAGAATTCCTTCGCGAGAACAGGGTCTCCTCTGTCGAAGTTACCGAGGCGGTCATTCATCCTGAATCCGGTTCCTGGTGGTTTCAGCGAGATTCCCGTGGTAGCCAGACCATCTGGCATATGCTTCATGAAAATCTCTATGCACTTGATAGAGTTCGAGGACTGGCACGGGAAGCGACGGCGGAAAAAGCGGATACTGAAGCATGGACACAACTTCAAATCGATTTTGAAGAAGATCTGGATTCGCTAATTAGAAGTAATGAAACACGAGTTGCAGATGGAAATGAACCCAACACGAAATGGCTGATTATTCTTCGAAAGGAGGAGCCTGTTCGACGAATCCTGATCGACACTGACCGCAATGTTGTCCTGAGAAAGGAAAGCAGGAATTCGGAAAAAGAGTGGCGCGTCACGCAGGAAACAAAAGAATTTGTCGAATTCGGCGGCCTGATCTGTCCTTCGCTGATAGTTCAAACACCGACAGATAAATTCAGACGGGTCGATCGGATTGACTATCAGGAGAGTGAGGTTGATTTCTTTGAAGAGCGTAAGAAAGAACTGGAGAAGGTCATTCTTCTCCGCGACTTCCCCACCCTTTCAGAGGCGCGCAAGCGGGTCGATTCCGGAGACGCGACGATTGATGATTGGATTGCCCTTACTGACTATTTTTGGAGTCGGCAGCAATGGGATAAAGCAGAGGAGTATCTCAATGAATTTTCAAATGCCGCAGCAATCAATAGCACTGAAAGCAAACTTGCCCTCCTTCATTTCCGAATATCTCTATTCCAAAACTCGGGACAGACGGAAAAATTGAGAACTGAGATTCTAGCGGCAGCAGATAGTTTAGTCGCATCAGAAGCTGCTCCAGTTATGAATTTGCTTCGGGCTCAGTATCTGCTCAATACTGCCAATCAATTGCAAGGGGGTGAACTGATCGAAATCATCGATCGTCTGGAACCTTGCTTTCTGCTTGAAGACAATAACGAGAGCTGGAGACAAGCTGAAAAGGCATGGAAGGTGAGCCGGGGGAACGCGCTTCGCTACTGGCAGGAAATCAGCGACAAGGAAAAAACCGACTGGTGGAGAGACCTCGCCACAGAATATCGAAATGACCTCAGCTTGCATATCACTCTGATCGATTTGCTCACCCGCTCCGGCGAGAACGAAGCTGCACGAGGCGTCTATGAATTGGAAACGGCGCGGGACTGGTGGAACGTTGAAGAGAAGTGGCGGCTGCGGGACGGTCTCATTTCGAAAATGATGTCCGATGGGCGATACGATGAAGCAGCCAACCTCATCGCTCCCTTTATCGATAGCGAGGAATGCACCAGATCCAGATTTTCAAACTATCTCAAAGCCCTGGCTCGCTCGGGGAAATCGGATCTCTATTCGGAACTTTGTCATCAGTGGCTCGACGATTATTTGAGCTCCGAATCACCCGGGGATTCACCTATCGTAGAGAACCGCGCCTTTGGCGTCGTCGACCGACTCTGCGAGTATACTGGTCGCAGTGGGCAGCTAACTGTCGACTGGGCAAAACTTCTTCGGGACAAAGCGATCGAAGGAGCGATGAGCGCGAACCACTTTCGATTATCGAATCAGATACTTGGCAATTCCCGCTTCAGGCAATCGGATCAAAGGGTCGAAGCCATTCGAGCCATTGGAGAATGGCTCGTAGAAAATGTTGAGGACCTTGGCCTCGATCACCTGTCCTTTGTTATTTCAAACAGCGAACTTTCAGACGGAGGTTGGGCCTCCGTTCGAAATTCGTATATCAAGCTGTGGCGTTCCGAAGAAGATCTGGAGAGTAAGAAGGCGGCAGAAAATCTCTTGCATCAACACCGCTCTGTTCTGTTCGTAAATGATCGTGCTGCCCTCTACGAGTTTCTAGAAGAGCGCATTACTCAAGCAATAGACGAGAAGGAAGCACTCTCGCGCCGCCTTTCTCTTTTCCATGAGAAAAGACAAGGCTTAGACACGCTCTCGAAGGACGAGGAAATTTCGATCTACGCCATGCTGGGAGATCTTCACCTCCCCGAATCGGAAAGTCCTTTAGTCGCTCCGCTAGAGGCTCTTTTGGGGCTGAATGACAGGGTTTACTATTCTTCCTCAGTCCGGACTCGTGATGCTGAAGAAAAGCCATCTGACGAAATGACTCGTGAAGAGCAGGCTGAGATTCAAACCGCCATTGTTCAAACCGCTAATAAATCCGTGATCACTCATTTGAAACGGGAAATTGAACTTCGAAAGAATGACCCCAGGTGGAGCGAACTCCTTCCGTGGATGAGGCTCGAACGAGTTTTCTTTGAGGCCCGGCTTGAAGATGCCAACTACGTCGAACTGCTGAAGGAATGCCTTGAATGGCTCGGCGATTCCCCAGCTCCATGGGTGAAAGAAAAGGATCTGCTAACTCTGGCTCTAAAGAAGAGGCTCCTCGCAACGGCGACCTATTTGGCGGCAAAGTCCAATGGGGAGGAACCTCAATTAACGGATGATCTACTCTCATTCCTGAACAAAGGAATTGCCCTGGAAGATCAATGGGGTGCAGATTTATGGCAGCAGGAAAAATGGAGTCTCCTTGTCGCAACAGAGAGGAATGAAACCCTGGAGAAAGTTCTCAAGGACTGGGCAGAAGAAGATACTTACAATCCTCAATGGCGAATCGCTCTGGCGTATCTCTATACTGAGCAGGATCAACTCGCGGAAGCGATTGCCGTCTTCGAATCTCTCGAAGCGGACGACCTGCTTTCCGGAGAGGATGCGGAAACTTACGCAGCACTGCAGCAGGCGGCCGGAAAGAAAGTTGGGAAGGAGATCACGCTTCGTGGATCAATTTCCGAGTCACGGCTGTATACCATTATCGAGAAGGTCGGCCAGATCCAGGAGAGAATCCGGTCAAAAGACGGAGGACCAACCGGCAGCATTGAGCAGGATGATATCGATCTAATTGCTGAATTAATGGATCGATCCCCTTATGCCGATCGGTATTTTTATCAGATTCGACAACTCTACCGGGAAACCAAAGACCCCCGAATCCCCGCTCCCGTAATTCGAGGTTTGTTAGGAGGGAGCATTCAACAGGCATATCCCATGCTCCGCCAATTCTACACTTTCGCTGAATTGATCGAAGAAGAAGCCTCCGTAGATGAAGCGATGACTGAGATTTCAAGAATTCGTGCAGACAAACACCAGTATACCGGCAGCGATCTCCGCGCTCTCGATATGGCAGAGGCAGTTCTGAAGATGCGTGCATCGCAAGTCTTGAATCAATCGGAGCAACATGTCGGGCCTGCTGCTTCTGCACTGGAACGCGCAATGGACCGGGATTTCGAACGGGGTGAAAGATCGCTGATGGCCGACTGGATGAAGGAGCTTCGATCATTCAAGGGTGAACAGATTGAAAATTCGATACGATCCTCTTTTGAAAAACTTCATTCCGGAGCGGAGGACCCCTTCATTCGTTTAAGTATCGCCGCAGCATGGTCCCAGTGGGACATTTATCAGGAGAAACCCGACCGGGGAATTGATCGCCTTGTCCAGGCGATCAAACAGACAAAGGAATTTCGGAAGGAGAAGTTTACGGATGAAATGACGAATGCTCTTTCCGTCTTGTTAAAGTGTTATCAGGGGATTCATCACTACTCTGAAGCAGAAGATCGAATTCAATCAGAACTTCGAGACTCCGTGAATCGTTCCGTCCGGAGCAAACTGATCATCAAGGCCTGTGAGAATTACAATCTGGCTTTGCGTAACGGAAATACGACCTCCTTTGGTGAAGGGAATTCACAATACGCAGCAGTCCGCAGCTGGATGATTTCCGAATTTCAAAACGTGAGGATTCCGCCGGAAAGGAACGGGCTGGTTGATATGATCACAGGCTATCACTATACGGCATCCTCTAAGTCCATCAAAACTGCCGGCACTGATCTCCGAAACTTTGGAGAAAAGGAAGTCGGTCCACTCGTTGAGCTCGGAGCCAAACAGTCCGGCAATATGGTTGGAACCATTGCCAACAGAATTGAAGACATTCAGGGCCCCATCGCCGGAGTCGACTTCCTTGTCGGAATGCTAGAGCGGGAACCTCGCTGGGTGGCCACAGCATCAAGCCACAGTATCTGGGATCGATGTGGATACAGCACGTATCGCTGGAGGGAAGATGCGAAGAACATGCCCGCTGACCTTAAGAGCCGGCTTCTCGCCGTTCTAAAAAGCACACTCGCGGAACAATTGACCTGGCGCGGAAAACGCTATCTCGATTTTTGTAAAAAGAACTACAGCTACTGTTGGGATGAAAAACTTGGTGAATTTCAATTGGTTGTGGAGGCATTCATCGAAGAGAATTCCGACACTACCTCTTCCGTAATTTTTGGGGCGGAATTTATCGCAGATCACATCGGGAATTACCGGAAGGCTGCCGAATTCCTGAGCAAAGTGAACCGGGAGGGCAAGCTCGAACGAGAGGGGCGAGTCTCTCTTGGAAAGTATCTTGAACGGTCTGAGCAATGGGCTGAGTCTGCCGGGGTTCATCAGGTTTTGATTAAAGAAAATCAGCAAGATATCACCTCTCACATTCGACTGACTAGAGCCTTGTTTTATCAGGACAAAAAGGACAAGGCTGCAGAAGCACTAAAAACGGCCGGTAAGGCCGCAAACCAGGAGGGAGACTTTATTGCGCTGGCCCGGCTTGCTGAAGAGATCGAGGAATTGGATGCTGCAATCCCCCACTATCAAACAGGGATTCGCAAACATGAATCCGTTCGCGCTGATCGAGGAATCGGTAACGGGACTGTTTCTGAATATTATCGAGAGATGGCCGGGATACATTCTAATTTGGGCCAAACAAAGGAAGCCGTCGACGCCGCTTCGGCATCCATTGTATCCTGGGGAGACAACCGGCGGGAGCGAACACGTTCACTGAAAAACCTCCGCAGCATTCTCGCCGATGCCAGTGACCTCGATGCTTTTGCGAAAAGCATTGATAAGGAAGGAAAGGAATCCGGATTGGGCAACCCTGTGCTCAGAAAAGCCATGGGCATGGTTTACCTCGAAGCGAAGAAACCGAAACAGGCAGTTGAGCATCTCACCCTTGCGATTGAGTTGCAACCCGGTGACGCGGAAACTCATTTAAAGCTGATCGAAGCTCTCGATGCCGCCGGAGATAAAGAAGCCGCAAGAACTCAATTAATCGAGGCCATCAAGCAATCGCCTCGCGACTTCAAGCTTATCCACGATCTACGGAAGCGTTATGATACGGCGGAAATGCAGATTGAAGGTGAGCGTGCCGCGACCCATCTCGTGGAGGCAACTCCAAACGAATCGGAAAGCCATCACGAGCTGGCTAAAGTCAGAATGGAGCAGCAACAGTGGAACGATGCGTTGGGGCATTGGAGACGAGTCGCCGAACTCCGCAAGCTGGAACCCACGGGACTGATCGGGCAAATCCGGACCCGTCTGGCAGCAGGAGAAGCGCAGGAGGCTCGTAAATTGTCGGCACGACTTTCCAAAGAGAAATGGCATTCCCGTTTTCAGCCGGAGATTCAGAAGGTTCAAAAAGAAGTAGAGGCCTTGTGACGGACGAACCTGACCTTTCCAAAAGGATTGACTCAATCCAAGGTTCTCAATAGCCTATATCAAGATGAAGCTGTCCTGTCTCCTTACTCTTCTTTTAGTCGGAGCCCTTCACTTTTCCTGCGATCGATCGCAAGACGCGCCCCCGCTTGGTGAAGCAAGTGATGATCGAACACTGGACCCCACGGCTGTAAAGACGCATTCGGTGGAGATCGTCACTGATCCCGAAACGATTCCTTCCGCTTCGGAGAATGTTGCCTCTACCAGCCTGCCCCTCTTCTATTCGGAAGGTGACACCTTTCAAGGTATGTGGAATTACAACCGTCGGAATTTCAATCTTCGAATGACCGTCGTGGAAGTGAATCCTGACAACCGCACCATCAGGGTCACGATGAAATCAGACGATCTGGATGGAGCAGAAAAGGAAATGACGGGCAATTTGCTCCCGGATGGTCGCCAAGTGAACTTGAAGGGAATCTCCGGAACCGGCTCGGACCCTGCTCTGGCTGCCGCAGTCTCCGGCTATCATGTCATCGATCTACTCAAAAAGAGCAGCACTCAGGGCATCTCCTTGAATGACTGCAGCACGCGGCAACTTCGAGGCGAGACGGATGACGGAACGAATGTGTATTTCTGGACCAAGCTGAAAAAGAACGTGACCGCCTCCCGATGAGAACAGGACCCTTTTTAGTCGCGTTCATTTTGTTCTCCCTTCCCTTCCCTTCCCCGCGGATGCTACGAGCATCCGCGAGTTTTTGTCGCCGGAGAACCCGCGAGCCAGAGGGATCCACTACCAGTTTCAGACTCGTGATACGCCCAAGGGGAGAATTGCGCGTGTAACCGCCCTCACGCCCGGAAAAGATTTCCCTGCCAATGCGTCCATTTCCGTTTCGGAAGTAACAGATACGGAATCTACATTTTCAATGGAGTCACTGCTGAGTCTTGAACCGGAAAAGAAGAAGGATCGTTTCGTTGCCGAGTTCCTCATCACTCCGGAACTCGCCGCAAATCCTAAAGCTGCCTTTATTCTAACTCTCTCGGGTGGGCCTGGAGCTGATGAGAAATCGATCGCCCATCCCTGGGCGGACTTCTTCATCCTTCCTCTTCAGGAATTCATCAAGGCCGACAGTGCCGTTCACCCACCAATGAGCAGTAACTGGAAACTGATTGATCAATCCGTTTCGAAATCGTCAGGGAAAGCGTGGGCAAATTTTGAGAACACTGAATCAGGAGATGCTCTCGCGTTTCAGACATGGAGGGTTGGGTCCGCAACAAAATTGGAAAGTTCGCCAGTCATTCAGTCATCCATCGAAACCTTTTCCAGCAATGGGCGCGCTAGCATTTCATCTAACACAAAGAGATATCCGATCGAGGACATGGTGCGGCATCAGATCGTTGAAATCCTGCTCGGTGACAAGACCGCAGACGCGATTGAATTCACCTACATCTACGGAGCCAATCCAGAGAAAATTGAGTCCATCGCTCATGGCTACATTGTGCGGTTCGACGAAGTCGTCTATGCGGTTCAACATACTTCGAAAAGACCGATCAGTTCGGAGCTTGCCTTCGAGATGGTTTGCAAACTGTTGGAGAAGAAGTTTACGGTCGGATCGTGGGGCCGTGGAGATGTCAGACCTGTTCAGATTCAGTAAAAGGTCGGCCTCGATTTTCTATTTAGATTTCTTCAGTTCCATTTTTAGATCATAAGGATAATCCAGGGACTTCATGATCAATTCGAGAAGATCCCGGAACGCATCGCGCGAAACTTCAGGATCGTATTCGACTGTTAACATCGGAACTTCGTCCATCAACTCACTTGCCTGAATGAAGGTGGGCAACATTTCTTCGAGAGTTTCATCGTGTCCTTGCCCCTTCCATTCCACCTTTCCATCCTTTTTTAGATGAACGCTTATACGATTCAGTTTTGCCTCTTCAGACGGTGATGAACTCCTTGAAACTGCTGGAGCTTGCAGTCTCAAGCTGTCGAAGAATCCCAGACCTGCTTCCATATCCGCCTTGCCTCCGGCCGACACAAACAAGTGCAATCTGCTGTCTTGAAAGATAAAGGGCCCTTCGAAGCCGTGCCCCGGGATCAGGAATCTATCAACAAGGGTTTCAGCGAAAACAGCCTCCTTATGTTCCCGCATTTTCCACACCACTTCCCTTTCATCCACATGTCCCGATAAGGAAGACCAATCCTCACCTTCGTCCTCAATAAAGGTAGAGGGATGATTACCCACATAGATCCCCAACTGCGTGCTTCCCGAGGGAGAAGTCAGACGATGAACAATGAAATCCACGCCTTTGTCGACCTCGTAGCCAAAGCCTATCGGGATGTCGATCGCAAGAATGGCTGAGCGTTCGTTGAACCCGGGAAGCTCAAGGGTTTCGCTCAGAGCCGTGTTCTCGGACGAAACACGATCGCAGGAAAAACATCCTGCCAAGGCTACTAAGAAACACGCAGCGATTCGAGAATCGACTCGTCCTACACTGCGCTTCCTTTGCCTCACTTCTTCCCTTTCGACTTGCCTTTTCCTTTCCGCTTCGCAGCCTCTTCCATTCTTTTCTTCCGCTCAAGCCCGCGCTTCAGAATGGACTCGGAGTGAAAATGCATATCCACATTGCTCAAATCCTTAAGCTGATTCTCCGGGACTTCATACTGCTCCCGGAGGCTCTCAAGCTCGGTATGGAGACGCTTTGCGATATCCGCGTATTCGGGATTGTCGATCTGGTTCTTCATCTCTTTCGGATCAGTTTCCAGATCGTAGAGTTCCCACTCCTTCACATCGTAAAAATTCATCAGCTTGTAGCGACCGTCGTAAACGCCTTCGTGACGCTGAACCATGTGCCAGCCCGGGTACTCGTAGTAGTGATAGTAGTGAGTTTTCCGCCAGTCTTCCGGCGTCTCTCCTTTCAAGACAGGAACCAAACTGGCGCCTTGCATGTCATCAGGAATCTCAGCCCCGGCGATGTCGAGAAAGGTCTCTGCGAAATCGAGATTGGAAACGAGATCACTGTTCACACTGCCCGGCTTGATTTTTCCGGGCCATTTTGCCAGCAGTGGTGTGCGATAGGATTCATCATACATGAAACGCTTGTCGAACCATCCGTGCTCCCCAAGGTAAAAGCCCTGGTCGCTCGAGTAGATAAAGACCGTGTTCTCCGCCAATCCATTTTCCTCAAGGTATTCCTGCAATTCTCCAATACAATCGTCGACGGATCTGACGCAGCGGAGATAATCTTTGAGGTAACGTTGATACTTCCAGCGAACCAGGTCCTTGCCTGAAAGATTCGCGGCAACAAAAGCATCATTCTTCGGCTGATAAGCGGCATCCCAGGCCGCGGCCTGTTCCGGATTCATCCGGCCGTAGCCTCGAAGTTTGAAATCATCCGTCGGATCATACTCTTTCACTTTTAAATCGCGGCCCAGAGTCATGGTCTTGTCGATGGTCATGTCCTGTTCGCGAGCGGCAATTCCGCGACCTTCGTAGTTGTCAAAAAGAGTATCCGGCTCCGGCATGACCACATCGTCATAGAGTGTGAGATATTTTGGTGCTGGATCCCAGGCCCGGTGCGGGGCTTTCTGCTGAACCATCAAGATGAAAGGCTTCTCCTTGTCCCGCTGATTACTCATCCACTCCTTGGCCTTTTCTGTGACGACCTCCGTGCAATAGCCGGATACTTGATACTTCCCCTCTGCATTCACAAAGTCCGGATTGTAGTAGCTCCCCTGCCCCGGGAGAATGTCCCAGTGATCAAATCCGGTCGGATCGCTGGCCAGGTGCCATTTTCCAATCACCGCAGTCTGGTAACCTGCTTTCTGAAGAAGTTTGGGAAAGGTTTGTTGAGTGCCGTCGAACTTGGTCTTCTCGTTCATGAAAAAGCCGTTCTTATGACTGTATTTCCCCGTCAAGATAGTCGCCCGGCTGGGTCCGCAGATCGAGTTGGTAACCACGCATCGGGTAAAGCGCATCCCCTCCTCGGCAATCCTGTCGAGATTCGGAGTGGGAGCAATGTTCGCCAGCATTCCGCCGTAGGCACTGATTGCCTGCGTCGCATGGTCATCAGAAAATACGAAGACGATGTTGGGTCGTTTGTCTTCCGCACAGAGAGATCCTAAAAGGGATGTCAAAAGAAGCGCAGCGACCGGGAGAAAAAATAACCGAATTTGCATATGTCTGACAATGAATGCAGATGTGCTGCCAGAGCAAGGCTTTTACGAAAACTGGATTTTTCAGGAAAATCCACGACTATAGCGCCCCTTATCCCGAAAGAGAAAAGATCCACCTTCATCGCAAATGCTACCCTGGTTTCAGAACGACAAGTTCCCCCTCTACCTCGCCCCAATGGCGGGAGTGACGGATCTTGTCTTTCGCCGAATCTGCAAAGAGTTGGGTGCCGATGTCATGGTAACGGAATTCGTCTCGGCGGAAGGAATTATTCAAGCCGATGATCGAACCCGCGTGTATACCGAATTTGAAGACGGCCAGCGGCCTGTCGGTGTTCAGCTTTTCGGTGCTGATGGAAATCGAATGGCAGAAGCCTCCCGCAAGATCATCGACTGGAAGCAACCTGATTTCATTGACATCAATTTTGGTTGCCCCGTGAAGAAGGTTGTCTCCAAAAACGGAGGCTCTTCGCTGCTTCGGGATTGCCCCCTCCTGGCAGACGTCGCCTCGTCCATCGCCAAAGGCGTCAGCAATCAGGTTCCAGTCACCGCGAAGATTCGGATCGGCTGGGATACTGACAGCATCAATGCTCCGGATGTTTGTCGCATCCTGGAAGACGCGGGAATGGCTGCCATTGCAATTCACGGGCGCACCAGAGCCCAAGGCTATTCCGGCGAGGCCGATTGGAATGTCATCGATGAATGCGCTAGAAGCGTCAATATCCCTGTTATCGGGAACGGAGACATTGGAAGCGGCGAAGACGTTGAGAAGCGGAAGAGTGAGACCGCGGTGAGTGGCGTCATGATTGGACGCGCAGCGATGCAGCATCCCTGGGTTTTTCAAGAAGCCAAACACTACCTTGAGAATGGGAAGCAAGCTTCACCAGTGAGCCCTGAAAAGAGGTGGGAACTCATTCTTCGCCATGCTAAGATGTTACTCGAATGGAGTAAATTCCCGACTGAACGGTATGCTATTCAGGCATTTAGATCTCGCCTAATGGCATACTCCCGTGGTTTACCGAAAGGAAAGCAGCTTAGGATCCGCTTTTCGACCGTAGAATCGTATGCAGAACTGGAACAGGTCGCCGGCGAATACCTGGAAAACCTGATGTGCAAAGGCGATCCCCGAGTCTTCACCCCTTGAGCGGCGGGCTACTCAAAGTAGTAGAGCCCTTCGAGCCCCTTCGCTTCGCAGTCCATACGATGAACGTCTGCGCCGGCACGAAACTCACGACCGCGTCGGGCAGCAAAGAGGCGCATGTGCTTGCGAATCCCCTTGAACAGAGAAGGAGAGAGAAGGAGGACGATTATCCCAAAAAGACAGAACGCTGCGATAAAGACGCCGATAAAAAAGATAACAATAGGAGGCATTTTCTGGACGGTTGAAAGAGATCTTCTCCCAATATTTTAGCAAAGTTTTCTAAATTATCAAGTTTTGTTAAAATTAGTTCTTATTTTTTGTTTTGTTTTTAAAATTTATAAAGATTTTATTTCGTATTTCCGCCTCTAGCAAGCTTGAGCGATCGGGTTTCCGCTGTATCTGTATTCCCTCTTATCCTCTTCAATTGCCCTATCAGCATGCTTGCTATCATCTCACCTGCGAAGACTCTCGATTTCGAAAAAACCTGTCCGGCTCATCGGCCTACGCAGCCTCAGTTTCTCGATGATTCAGAGGAAATCATTGCTGCACTGAGAAGGAAATCGCGCCCTCAGTTGCGGGAACTGATGGGGATCAGCGAGAATCTCGCAGACATCAATTATCATCGGAATCAGGACTGGTCCCGGCCTTTCAACTCCGACAACGCCAGGGCTGCAATTTTGGCATTTAAAGGCGACGTCTACACCGGCTTGACGGTTTCGGACTACGGGAAAGATGACTTCAAGTTCAGTCAGGACCATCTTCGAATTTTATCAGGACTCTACGGTTTGCTTCGCCCTCTCGATTTGATTCAGGCCTATCGCCTCGAAATGGGAACATCTTTGAAAACGAAAAGGGGTAAGGATCTTTATCAGTTCTGGGGCGACTCACTCACTCTGGGTTTGAAAAAATCGCTCACAAAATCTGGCTCAAGTGTATTGATTAACCTCGCATCAAACGAATATTTCAAGGCCGTGAAACACAAGGATCTCGATTGTGAAATTGTAACACCGCATTTCAAGGATAAGAAAAACGGCGTCTATAAATTCATCAGTTTCTTCGGTAAAAAGGCCCGGGGCATGATGTGCGACTTCATGATTCAGAACCGAATCACTGATCCTTCAGGATTAAAAGATTTCAATACTGCCGGATATTCCTTTAATAATGGCCTTAGTGAGGGTAATAATTGGGTTTTCACACGTGAAGAACAGGCTCCGGCCTGAGCAATTTCCTCATGGAAGACTTGAGAATGGGACACCTTAACCTTCACTTTCCAACCGCGATAATAACGGCCCTCTTCGGGCTGTTCAGCCTGGGCTTTTGTATCGCTCAGGATCCACTGGTCATCAGTGACGAGTCCAAGGAGGATCCCGCGCCTGAGAAATCAGAAACGAGCGAAGCTGCCCCTCCCGCCGCCGAAACGGTAGCGCCTGCTTCGGGGAAACTGGAAATCACTCGAAGAACTATCCAGAATTTTTTGACTGATCCGATCGCCCTTATCCCCTATTCCGGTGACGGCCCTGAACCTTCCCCGCTTGTGTCGACCTTTGTCATCAAAGGAGAAGGGCTTCCCTACTCCATTATTTGGGATCCCGCGGCCTGCCGCCTGCTGGGCATTTATAAGACTCCCGCAGAACCGGATCCTGCAGCGGAGCCGGATCCGGACTCTCCGCCACCGTCGCCCTACCTGATTTTAGCAGAAGGCGCCGCTCCTTTTGCTTCGACGATGGGAACAACCGGCAGCCCTGAGTATTTCGGTTTTCGGATTGTAGAAGGAAAACCGGAGTTCCTTTTTCAACACGGGCGAGTCCTTGTTGAAGAACGGATCTGGCTTGATCCCACGGCCAATCAATTGATGCAGAGATTCACAGTCATCAATCAGTCCGGTGATGTCGCCATGAAGTTTCCGGAAAGTTGGAAGAAAAGAATCTCCACGGAAGACGGAGAGTGGAAAGATACCGTTCTCTCAATTCCTGAAGGAAAAGAGAATGAGGGTGGCGAAGTGAAGACTACATTCACTTTGGCCTATTCTCTTGAGGACAACAGTTAACACGAAATGGCTGAACTTCATTTTTCCTACAAGCATTCCGGGATCGCAGGCTGTGCAGTTTTAGGCCTCCTGCTGTTCCTTAGTTCGATTTCATCGCGGCTCCCAGCACAGGATGAAAGTCGACGGGAAGTGGTGGGAATCCCTCAACAGGAAGCTCCGCCCGCAGTAAAGGCCATCGCTTCAATTGATAAAACCAACTTCGCCTTTCTCAACGAGCGGGGTCAGGTGGGATTCGCCAAGTTTTCCCCCGGTCTCAGCCTGATCGGATGGGAACTCTATTCGAATGTCCAACAGCAGATCAACCCTGCGCTTACCATTGGCAAGAACTTGTCCATCATCACCGCGGGATACAATGAACTGACCCAGGCATTTGATACGGACGAAGACGCCCGGCTAGATTTTTACCAGGCTCTTGCGCGTGAATGGCCGGGCAGCAATGCCGGAGTTACCATTACTGCCGGCCCGATCTCCGACGGGTCCGGGCTTATCTATTTTGCACTTTCGAGTTTCCCGCTTAAACCGGATTCTCCCGCCGAGGCCATGGTGATGGCCTGGAATCCGGCGACCAAAGAGATTCAGCCAGTCACCCGCAGTCAATTACCTGTCACGGCAATGTCGATCAGTCAGGATGGGATTCTGGCAGCTCTTCTTGAACTCCCCAGTTTTAAAGATGGCTACTATGTGTCCCTGACAGAGCTCCCCCGCCCTCTTGAAGTTCCGGAAGAGAAACCGGAAGTCAAAACCCCAGTCCCTGCCCCTGCTCCTGCTTCACCCGAAAGTGTGAAAGAGGAAGGAGACGCTCCGAAGGAAGGAGCGAAAACTGAAGAAGGTGATTCCAGTGAGGGCTCCGAAAAAGCGGATGCCCCCAAGGAGTCCACAGAAGAAACTCCTCCAGTTCCAGTTCCAGTTCCAGTTCCAGTCGAATTGCCGATGACTTTGCCTTCCCTCTTTATTCCGTCGGAGCTCGCCGGTGAAGTGCCACCTTCAGACCTTTGCTTTGTTGAAGACTCTGACACCACCCGCCTCATCGTAACATGTCCCTCAACCCAGCGCCTGATCGAAGCGACGCCGGAGAAACGGGGGCTGATGTGGCAGGGATCCATCGTCCTTCGTGAGACAACAGAAGCGGTGATCGAAACGGTATGTGCCGCTGGTGATGGCAGAATCCTCGGTGGTGGACCTACCGGATTTTACCCGATCGCAGAAAGTAACGACTCATTCCGGATCAAAGCAATGCGCTTGAGAAAAGATGCGATCGAACTGGATTTCACTCATCCTGTGGATCGATTTTCCGGGATCAAACCGGAAACCTTTCTGGTGAGCCTCGTTTCGCTTCAGGGAGGAGTGGAGACCAAGCTGCAGATTCCACAACCAGTAGTCGAGTCCGACGGGTTCACCGTAATCCTGCCAACCAGAGAGCTGGCGACCAATTCGATTCTACGCGTCAAATGTCCTGACCTCCAATCGGAAACCGGAGACAGTCTATTGCTGCCGAATGTTTACTACAACATTCACGGGCTTTGAGCGCCGATAGCGAAATTTATTTCAATAGCAAGGGCAATGAAGAACCGCTCATCGGAACCTTCACTCAGCCTTGCTCTTGCTGCCCTCGTCCGCTGTTTTCGCAGGCTTCTTTGATCCTTTTTCTTTTGGACCCTTCTTCCGACGTTTCGACGAATCTAAATCTTCGCTGGGACCACCTCTCGGAATGATTTCTTCCAGCTCAGGATCGAATTTCACCATTTCCTGATAAAAAGTCTTTCGAACGTTTCGAAAAATCTCGATCCGCTTTTTCTGAAACGACGCGTCTTCCCGTCTCATCGTTTCAAGCGAGGCCATCGCTGCCTTCATTTCTTCGCTCTCTCTGGCAGCTGCCTCAGCCTTCTTATATTTTTCACGTTGCCTCTCGTTTAGATTCTCGAGAAATCCCGGAGGATGAATCAGACGTTCAAAATCACGTTTCTTCCCAAACCCCATTGGCGGCCGACCACCAATTCTCGCGCGAGCCTCCCCTTCGTTGGCTGACTGCACCTTCTGCAGAAGAGCAGCAATGGCAGGATCCCCTTTGCTGATCGATTCCTTCATCGCCGCACGATAGGCATCGGATGCGCGCTCAATGTCCTCACGTGCGCTGACAACAGCGGGATCACTCCACACCTTTCTCAAGGCCTCCTTGAGCTTTGTTTGCTCCTCTTCTGAAAGGTTATCCCACGCTTCCCGACTGCTGTGTGATCCTGGAGGGCCGTCTTTCCGTTTCGAATCCTTCTCTGCGTATCCATGCTCTGCATAAAACAAGGTAGCAATCGTCAAACAGAAGAAAGCGGAGAATTGAGTTATCATGGGATTAATTTTACGCATTGGATTCGACGTGTATTAAAATGTAAAACCTATCGTGACTCAAAGTTGCATGTTAATCTTTAAATACGGAATATTTTTCCCGGATTCATGAGAGTTTTTTCAGCCATACTACTGATTTTCATCAGTTCTGCTCAATCACAGGAAGTCGCTGAAGAAAAACCTGCGGCCACAGACCCTGTCGATTACCTGGAACTCCAAGTAGGAGACGACAAAATTCTGAGAAATTGCCGGGTGACGCGAAAGGAAGCTGACGCTTTGATTATTGCTCATTCCGGCGGCATTGCCCGCGTCTCGCTCTTTGATGTAAATCCGGAGATCCAGAAAGATTACGATTTTGATCCGATCGCCGCTCTCGATAAATACAAAAAGGATCAACTCGTCCTTTCGAAAATGAGGAAGGATCGCTTTCTGAAAGCCGAAAAGTATAAAGCTCTCGAAGCAGCCAAAGCGGACAAGGAACGTGCCTATGAAGCGGCGACCAAAGAATGGATCCCTGCCACAGGAGTCGTGGAAAAGGTAAACAGAAAAGGAGTTTTCGTAAGCGCTGCTAAAATCACGTTTGTTCCCACGAAAATGAAATCGACTCTGGGATTTACTGTCGACGGACCGCCAAAGAAAGTCCTCAAGCCCCTCGAAAGCGGTATGGTTTGCCTCACCGGGATCGAAGCAAAGGTGGGAGCTCACTGGCGTGGATACATCAACCCTGTGTGTCTCCAACACGTCTCATTCAAGCCGGATGAACCGCTTGATATTTCTGTTCATGAGGCGGTAACCCTCAAAGACTGAAGCCGATTTTCAGCGCCCAGGGAAAATCCTCCCTTTTATTCCGGCCAAGGCGGACTAAAATCTCCCGCCTCATGTTTCATAAGCTGAAATACTTTCCTTTTATCCCACTCGTCATCCTTATTGCGGTGACCGTGAAGCTGTTTGTCAGCGGTCTGACCTGGATAGGAGTCCTGGTCCTGGCTGCTTCCGGGATCTGGTCGGCCTTTGAACTGATCCGCTGGATGATGATCGGCCACCAGGTGGTCCGGATTCCTCATCACCGGACGCCATTGCAGGAAGAGAATACCGAGGCCCTTGTGTCACTGGCATTCTTTCTTTCGGAACCACGCCAGGCGACAGAAGAGTCGATTCGAAAATGCGTTTCCAGCGCTCTCAATATTTACTTCGATGTGGGGGATGCGGAGGCGGATCATTTTGTCGCGGCTTTCATCCCGCCTCCCGAAAAGGGAAAGGCAGAGACCACAATTCAGCATTTCATGCTCCGGATCCCACAAGGCTTGTTCAGTGTCATTGTTTCCCCGGATCCGTATATTTCTGATCCGCGGGAGTTCGCAGCCAAAGCCATCCGGGACAAGAGACTTCGCCATGCCGTCGAAACCCATTCCGCCTGGATTTCTGTGGATCTAATGGATCCTGTCGTGGAAGCGGCCGAGTCACGCCTTGCCTATTCCGTGATCGGAAAGATTCTCGCGGCAATGGCCGGACCGGACTGCCTCGCCATTTTCTGCCCGGAATTGCAGCGCTGCAACGAGTTTGACCCCACTCTGATTGAGGACCTCAACAGCGCGAACCCACTCCGCATTTTCGAAGAACCGACCTTTGAACCCATCATCGAGGTATCTGACAACGATCCCCGAATGAAAGATGCGGTGAAAGAAGCTCTCGAACGCTGGCCCGAATTTGTTGAAGCGTTTCACGAAGCGGCCGAAGAGGAAAAAGCTCGATTCATTATTAAAGCTGAATTTTCCGAAGGAAAGAAACGCGAATACATGTGGGTCACCGTCGAATCGATTTCGGATGACTTTGAAGTCAGTGGAACGCTGATCAATGACCCGCACGAACTGATGAATGTCTACCGGGGGTCGGATGTCGTAATTGAGCACGAGCGATTGAATGACTGGATCTACCCCGGGAAAGACGGTGAACAGGTGGGTGGTTTCACTCTGGAAGTCCTCGCGGACGAAGATTGAGCGTCCTGAAAACAAAAAGACGAGACAGCAACCCGTCTCGTCTTTCTGAAAAGAATCTGCTCTTCGGCCGATTCTATGAATGTAGGTTCTTTCCCTAGGCTCCTAAAACCCAGCCTTCGCGGTAGTTGTGCCCGACGAGCTTATCAGCGGCATCGTTACCTGTGCTCATGGATTCAGCATCCCAGGTGAATGAAGTTCCGGGCCCAAGCAGTGAACCGATGGTGCCGAGAAGCAGTGTTTCAGTCAAGGGGACGGCGACATCAAAATTGGATTTCGCGAGGGTGTAATCTCCCGCGCGAATTGCATTCATCCACTCCTTATAGTGACCGGGCGAACGTTCCATCGTTTTCTCCGGCGCTTTGAAGTCTGAAGCTTTGTTGTCGACGATGGATGGCGCTCCGCCGTGACTTCGGTGCTGCATCAGGTGCTTGCTGCCCACATAGACACAGCCGTTGTCCGGAGTGCTCTGGTCAGACTTCATGCCTTCGGGCTTCGGAATCTTGTATTTCCCGTCGAGCCACTGCAGTTTTACTTCTCCACGATCACCTTTGGCTGGGAAAACGTAGTTGATGATGCAGGAAGACGGATGGGAAACTAGCTCCGATCCTTCAGTTTTTCGATCCGCTTTTTCTACCGAAATATGAGTCGGCAATCCGAGGTCCAGTGCCCACATAGGATGATCGATAATATGCGCTCCCATATCACCGAGCGCTCCGGTACCGTAGTCGATGTATCCACGCCATTTGAAAGGAACAATCTGTTTGCTGTAGGGCTTTGACGCCGCAGGCCCAAGCCAGAGATCCCAATCAAGTGAATCAGGCACTTTTTCCTCTGCCGGACGAAGCACATCCTGCGGCCAGACCGGACGATTGGTCCGGCAGTAAACCTGCTCGACGCTCCCGATGGAACCGGATTGAATCCACTCATTGGTAAGGCGAGCGCCTTCGGCAGCATGACCAGTGTTCCCCATCTGGGTGCAAACGCCCATTTTGCCGGCTGCTTCGTGAAGAGCACGGGCTTCGGAAATCGTCAGGGTGAGCGGCTTCTCCACGTAAACGTGTTTGCCCATATTGATGGCGGCGAGAGCACTGATCGCATGAAGGTGATCCGGAGTGGAAACAGCAACCGCGTCGATTTTGTCGCCTTCCTTTTCCAGCATCGCGCGCCAGTCCGTGTATTGCTTCGCTTTCGGATATTTATTCCGTGAACCTGCGCTGCGCTCTTTATCCACATCACAAAGCGCATAAATCACTTCGCCCGCTTTGTCACATCCACCGATATTGGAATTGGCCCGGCCACCCGCTCCGATGAAGGCAATATTCAGTTTCTCGACGGCTGATTCGCCCTGTCCGTAGCTCGTATCCGCAAGAATATTAAGAGAAGCGGCCGCCGCCGCACTCGTGCCGAGAAACTTGCGGCGTGAATAGCGTGAATTTTTCAATTGAGTCATTGCGGAAATGACCCGTATTTCGCCCGACAAGTCAAACCCCTTGCTGCGCCAATCGATCAAAAAACATAGGAAAAGTGAGGGTTTCCCCACTTGCAAAGCCATCATTCCTGTCCTACAATCCGGCCCTCAACCAAACAACCAACTCTTTTTTCAGTCATGTCACAGCATCCTAGCCTCAAAAAATCCGGCAGCATTGGCGCCAAACGCAGTGTTCTCAAGCGTTTCGAGCGTGTTAAGCTACTCAAAAAGCGCGGTGAATGGAAAGAAGGACAAAGCCCTATCGGTCTTCCTAAAACCGAGCCTGAGTCCTGAATCGTCTGGAAGCCGCAGGAAATTTCCTACGGCTTTGCAGCTTTTCTCCTTTGTAAGACACTGCGCCTCCGGGCCGGTGTCTTTTCTTTTACCCCGCTCATTTCTCTGTATTCGAAGATTTAAGACCCATGAGTCAAAACACAGCTAAAGACGGCCCCATGCGGCTGAACCGTTTCCTCGCCTCCTGCGGAGTCGGCTCTCGCCGTGGGTGCGAAGAATTCATTCGTCATGGCAGGGTCGAAATCAACGGCAAGATCATTACCGATCTTGCAACGCGCGTCGAAGAAACAGATCACGTGAAGTTTGATGGGAAACTTCTCCGGACTGCATCGGCCCTGACTTTGGTCCTTAACAAGCCTGAGCATTGCCTTTGTACCCGCAGCGACCCTCAGGGCCGCCGCACGGTTTACGATCTGCTGCCTTCCAAGTTCGGCAAACTCCATCACGTAGGCCGACTCGACAATCAGAGCTGCGGTCTGATTCTCCTGACAAGTGATGGGAAACTTAACGAACAGCTTACTCATCCCCGTCACCACGTGGAGAAAGAATACTACGTTCAGCTGGATCACCCTTTTGATAAAGTTCTGCTGGACCGCCTCCTTAACGGGATTCATCTCAGTGAAGGACTCGCCAAAGCTGACAGTGTTCGTTTCGAGACTCGCCGCCGTTTGAACCTAGTTCTCAGTCAGGGCTACAACCGTCAGATCCGTCGTATGTTCGAAGAGATCGGTTACGAAGTTCGCGGGCTTGAGCGCGTTCGCATCGGCAGCTTGACCATGCCCATGCTCGATCCGGGAAAGTATGAGGTTCTCGATTCAAATCAAATCCTGGCCGCCTCCAGAAATCCTGAGCCGGAGCAAGCGTAGCCCGCTTTCGCCGGGAAAAAGAAGGCAGGGAGTAATCTCCACCCGCCCCGTCCTCACACGGCATGTGAGAACTAAGGGAAACTCGAGTTAACAACTTGGGAATGGGGCGCTAATCTTGCTCCGCGTCACCACCCTTCAATTTCTCAATCACCTCGGAGGTTTCGCCGCCTTCCTGGGTTCCGTCCTCAAAGTTCAGGATATAGTCGAAAATATCCTTCTCCTGAACTTCCACTTCCTGACCAGCGGAAAGTTCAGGAACAAAATGGGGGCTGCTCTGGAGTAATCCGCGGATCGTCCCGTCATCAGCCCATTTTTGAACACCCACCCACATCCACTCATCGCTTCCATCTTCTGAAGCGAACGGAACTTTGATAAGCAGGTTTTCACCAACTCCCAAGCCTTCATTGAATTTCTTTCTAAGTGCGGGCAGCTTTTCCCGTGCCCGATCACTGGCGGCCTGAAGCTCGGAATTATCGTGGTCTATAAATTGAACCTCATCTTTGAATCCAAAAATTTCAGATACCATGGTGTGTTGAGCAGCGAAGAAGTCACTCCCGCCGGAATCAAAGGGATAGATTTCGATCAAGTCATTGCTCGGGTCGCCCGGATCCCAGGGACCAATTTTAAGAGCGACCGTCCCCTTCCCTGTCCCGTCCCCGACTACTCCTTCCAACTGCACTTCTCTGAAGCCCTTATGTCGAATAGAACGAAGATCGATTGGAAACGAATCCGGATTCGCAATAACGGAGCCCTCGATCAGAAGCTGGCAGACGGTGTTGATAAGATTCCCTCTTCCGGTATTGGCATTGTCGGGAATCTCGCTCATGAGAACATCCGGCAGGCCGAATTTTTCCATCCCAAGAGTAATCGCTCGAATATGATCTCCATTGCGATAGGCGTGCATCGCGACATGATCTACGCAATCCGGCAGGCCATCGCTCCAGGTGCCGATCCTGGTCTCGATCCACGCTTCCCGGGTGAATACCTGACGTGTAATCTCGTCCCAGAGAAATCCGCCAAATTTCTCACTCAGTTTCACGAGCAGTTTATCGGCTGATTTCAAACCTTCGAGAGCTTCTGCCCCGGGATGGCGAAACCAAATCCGAATCGCATGCTCAGTCTTTTGCAATTCTTCAGCTTCTTCCTCAGAGAAACCAAACCCAGAGTATTGCAGGCTTTCGGTCTCGGGCGGTGCATACATTTCAGCCACTTCCGTCTCGAGCTGTACATAAACATCCTGTTTGCCTGAAAACTCAGTATCGGAGTCTTTCATCCAGTTCAGTTCCGGAAAGTCCGAGCGAACGATGTCCTCCACCGTTTTCAAAAGATCCGATTCCTCAGCCTTTTCGGGGAGATAGAGTGCATACTCAAAATAGATCCTGCCCATTCGGGGATCGCCTTCAGGATAAGGTGAGCGCGGCGGCGGCATTCGCATTTCAATTGACGCAGCGACCTCTTCTCCGCTGATTTTGATGGTAGATTCCTTATCGTTATCCTTCAGTATCTTATTCGCTATCAGTTCTGAAACCGGTGCGATAATATTGAAATGGCCGGCTCCTTTCAGAGGGAAAAAACTTAGGTTCCCGTTCATCTTTCCCGCCTTTTCCATTTGAAGAAGCGGCTCATAGTTTCCACCCTCACCTTCAAACATAAACGTCGGAGTGGTGATGTGTTGAAGCACGAGTATCGGAGCCCGGACGATTCGCTCCTCCGTTACGTTCACGTCATAGGGCAGAATCTCCTGCCCGTAACCGTCTACATAGTCGATCGGACCGAGTGAAAAGACTGAGCGGAATGTTTTCTCCGGAGCACTCGCCACCGTTAGAAGGGCAAGTGTGCCGCCGGTGCTGTGTCCGCCGAGGTAAATGCGATCGGGATCAATGTAATCGAGTGATTCAAGGTAATCGACTGCCGCGAGAACATCGTCCACCTCACCGAGAATCCCCTCTTTGAATCCGGGGTTTTCATTTCCACCTCGAAAGGATGGATACATCATCAGAAGCCCTGCTTTGCGGAAGGTTGAGCCCGACTGGTCGTTGTCGCGCTCCATCGTCTCCCAGGCAATTTCACTGATGCTATTGCTGAAACCCCCGACCAACCAGATCACTACAGGACTCTTCTTCCCGTCTTCCGGGTCAGGGCTGACATATGCAGAAAGTGAGCCTTTCTCGCCTTCGTACGAAACCAAATCAAAAATCATCGGAGGAGATTCCGGGGCCGGATAATCCTCACTTTCCTCTTTGATGAGATTTGTCTTAAATCCCTTTCGTAAAGCGACGATGTCTGTGTCCGAGTAATCCGACAGTGGATCGGAACAGGAAGAAAGGAACAGCGCAGCGCAGCCGGAAATTAACAGGCTTCTCGACAAGGTTAGGAAGATCATTATCTCGGAATGGTGCCCTGTCTCAAGACGGCGGGTCAAGCCTGACTTGATGAGAATTGCCTAAGCCACTTCATCGATGAACATTCCCGCGCAGCGCTTAGATTTCACTCGGCTACTTCCCCGATCACAAGCAAGGATCCGGCGAACCAGGTATGCTCCGTAAACTTCTCCGGATTCTTGTCGAAAAACTCACGATTCTTTTCAAAAAGGATTTCCCTTTTGTTCAACTTCTCCGGGGTCAAGGATATCGAAATCTTGTATTCGGACGGTTCGCTTTCAGCGATCACTGAAGTTTTGGCCATGCGGGAATAAGTGCAATAGCTGTCGATCTTTTTAACCAATTTGGGCTCTTCGTCATCAACCTGGACCTTCAGTTGACCGCCATCCGGCCCCAGAAGATCGAATACCGATGCACTGCTCCCCTTCAGGGTAAACTCCAAAGACGCTCCCGGCTCTGTTGCCTGAAACAATTGAGGCATGTTTCGCTGAAACCTTTTGGACCTGTCTCTTATACACATCTCCGAGCCCACGAGACCGAGGCTGATCTC
>CAJXQE010000040.1 GCA_913058215.1 uncultured Verrucomicrobiales bacterium | reverse complement strand
CGAGATCAGCCTCGGTCTCGTGGGCTCGGAGATGTGTATAAGAGACAGCATCTGTCTCGACCTCGAAGGTAATCTCAAGTGGTTGCGGGCGTTGACGCTAGACTACCCGAATGCTTCGAACAGTCTCGGGCTGGCTTCCTCCCCTGTTGTAGTGGGTGACGCTCTAATCGCTCAGATTGAAAACGACTCTGAATCGTTCGCTGCCGGATTCGATATCGGGACAGGAATGAATCTCTGGAAAATGGATCGCCCCAAGTCGACCAACTGGACCACACCAACCGTTCTCGAAATCGAAGGTCAAAAAGTAGTCGCACTGCAATCCAGCAAAGGTGTCCTCGGGGTTTTGCCGAAAACCGGATCCGAAGTTTTCAAATACGGAAGCGGAGCATCCACGATTCCTTCCAGTGCGGCCGTTGGCGACAAGCTCTACATTCCTTCAAACGGACTCACCGTAATCAAGGCCACCACCAGTGGAGACGAGCCTAAGAAACTATGGAGCGAGTCCGCCCAACGTCCCGGAACTGCCAGCCCGCTCGTCATCGGAGAGAAAGTTTTTGTCATCAACAACGCCGGCGTGTTGAACTGTGCGGATATCAAAACGGGTGAAAGGCTCTGGCGAACACGCTTGAAAGGTCCCTTCAGTGGCAGCCCGGTTGCGACGGACAATGGCAATCTCTATATCTTCAGTGAAACCGGAGTCGGCCAGTGTGTCGACATCACCGGTGAAGAGGGCAAGGTTGTCAGTGAGGTGGAACTCGGAGAGACGATTCTCGGAACTGCTTCTCTGTCCAATGGCGGGATTTACATCCGTAGTGACAAAACGCTTTGGAAACTGGGTGGAAAATAATTCCTCCTTACGCATCCCAATCTTCGACAATTTTTCCGTCGATTTCATAATGTATATTCTTCTCATCCGGGAAGTGAAACAGCAGGGTCCGTTTTATCGTACCCTTCACATATTGCTGGATAGCTGAGGTATTGTTCAAGTATCGCATCGCCTCTTCCGAAAACGAAAGCACGATCCCATTCTCTTCTCTCCGGGCCCCATGGAAATAGAAGATTAGATCTTTAGCACCTTCGTAATGACCGCTGCTCTTAATGGTCGCAGGATCAAATGGATTCGACAGTTTCGTATTCGCAGCATCCCCTGACAGAGCCAACAAGGAACCTGCGATTCCTTCCAGGGTTTTGAAATTTCCCGGAATGGTCGTCTTTACGAATATGTCCTGTTCATTGTCCGAGAACTTTTGATCATCCGGTAATAGAACTACCGTATCGGCTTTCGCGATACCGGAAACCAGAAGAACCGACAGAACCAGACAATAGGATTTCATACATCAAGGGTATCCCTCTACACAAGATGGTCAAATCATCCAGATATGTAGAGCGCGACTCGATACCCTCGAAAAAATAGTAGTAAGGATTGCAAGAGACACTGGCAGTGAGTACACTTTCAAGCGAGCGCCCAGTTATTCGAAAGGAAAAAGACCCATATGAAGCGAATCTTACGAAAAATATCGTCCAGCTGGTTCGCAGCAGCATTGCTACTGGCCACGATTCCAGCTCTAGCCGACTCGACAGCAAGCAGTGAGGGCGTCAAGCTTATCCACGCCGCACCAGGTGAAAGCGGCGGTCTGGTTTCCGGAGGCCTGGTCACTGCGGAAGTCACTACAGGTAGTGCCATTGCCGGAGGAGTTTCTTCCGTTTCTACGATCAGTGAAACGGGCGGATTTACCGGGCAACTCTACGATGCCACTTCATTGACAGTTTCCGCAGATCCGGGAACGACTCTCAACGAAGGGGAAGCCGTCCAACTCATCACCAACGCCACGCTCGATGACGGGACCACCCTGAACACCGGCGAAGCTGTATGGACCATCAATTCAGGTCCGATTGCCAGCGTTAGCGCCAATGGGTTCGCACTGGCCGCTTCAGTGAACGCGACCTCGGCTGCCGACGTGGAAGGTGCCCTGGGATCAGCCACAGGAAATATCGCCCTCTCGATCCTCAATCTGCCTTATCAGCCGAACAATCTTTCCTGGGAGGGAAACAACGGTCCTTATACCGTGTATTTTGGGACTGATACCAATGCTCTGACAGAGATCACAGGATTGCCGACTAACATCTACACTCCCGGCCAATTGGAAATGGGGACGACCTACTACTGGCGAGTACTGGACATGGAGAATAACGACATCACCCCCGGTGGAAATGGAAGTGATCCAATCAGCTTTACTACCAGTGTTTTCCAGCCAGACATGCGGGTGGGCAATAAGGGAAACCCGGCGACCCACCGTGGAAACAATATCTACAATCTCTCAGGTGGAGGCCAGTTGATGCCATTGAAACTGAAAGGAACCCGGGCAGGCAAACTCTACTTCTCTATTGAGAATGACGGTGACGCCGATGACGGTCACCGCTTCCGGGGAACCAAAGCGAAGCGAAGTTCATTCAAATCCGTCAATTACTATCGACTCAGTGGAGGTCGCGCCAATGTAACTGGAGCAGCCATCCGCTCAGGGTTTTTACACAGCAACGTCACTCCGGGTTCAATTGTTTCCTACCAGATCCAAGCGAAAGCGAAAGGCAAGAAGAAAGCATCCCAGTTGCTGAAGCTGTCTGCGATATCCGCTGAGGACAGCCGCGGAGCCGATCTCGGAAAGGCAAAGCTAATAGGAACAGTGAAGAAGAAGAAGTGATTCTTTGAATTCCTGAAAATTGGGAGGGCGGTTCATCAGGAAGGACCGCCCAACTGTTTCACACGCAGCCCCACCCGGAGAGAGCTCTTTTCGTTTCCTTACGCAAAGTGGTTCTCCTTCGGATCAGCCTCCCGCCCCCTGCGCAGGAGCACAGCAATCAAGATGGTATCAACTTCTTTCCCCTGAAGTATCCGGGAATCCAAAAAGTTTTAACCGTCGGCTTTCCGGAACAGGGTCGCCTGGTTTCCGTGATGTTCCTCGCCCCCGATCGATTCTTCTCTACGGAGCAAACCTTCGCATACTGAGGATCCGATACTTGTAGAAATCAGCAAGCTTCAGTTCAGTATCCGCTTCTTTCGCGAAATCGGGGATGTTGGGATCGGCTGGATCAAGATACCTCTCCACCAGAGCTGAGCCACGATACTCGGCTGCCGTCGTATCAAACTCCGGTTCAAAGCTTCCCGGCAGCGATCCCCTCCCCTGCTTGATCGTCTGTGCCCGGAAATGAACGCGGTAGGTATTCGATTTCGTCGTCAGCCTCGGATAAATATTAGCGTAGGGCCGCTCCCGGGTATTGTCCCCCGTCAGCGCGTGGTTCCGCCAGAAACTACCGTCTTCCATGTCCTCGAGAAATACCACTTCCTCTTTAGGGGCGGGAACGAGATGAATCTCACAAATTTCCCCCGGGGTCTTGAAAACACGCCCTTCGCTGAATCGATCGTCGAACTGCCTCAGTGTTTCATCCATGTTGATAGGGCGACGAAGATCCCACTTATCATGAGGAATCTTCCCGCGCTTGTAAAACCAGCCGGCTTTATTTGAAATATGGAGCAATTCCTCAGATTCCATCACCGCTCGAATCCCGGTGGATCTTTTGATGTGGGAAAATGGCAGCATCGCATAGTTCAAATTGATTTTTCCCGCAGTGGAAAACGGCTCACTGATTGCATACGGCTCGACCACCGGCATCCAGAACCAGTCGAGCAAGGCGTGATCCGGGGGATGGATCGATCCGATATTTTCGCCAATCGCCGGCTTCGCACTTCCGGGATGCTCAATTTGCGGTCGAAATAATAAAGTCTCCCACGGCCGGTCACGCTTCACGCCCGTGGAAAGAGAACCTAACATTACCGGTGAAGCAATCTGACGGTTTGGTGAAAAGTTGGCGGCACCAAGCGCCTCCTGCCGGGTTTGATCTTCGAAATAGGGAATCGTATCCACCCACAGGCTCAGCTGCTTTTTCTTTCGAACCCAGCCATTCCCCTCATCGGGTTTATTGATGTAGGCACCGTCGACCGCATTGGCGACGCCATTGTCGAAATCCCCGAACATCTGCGAGCCCAGCGAATCGTCAGTCTCGGGGAAATCAGGAACCTTGGAAGGATGGTAGGCGAAGCCTAGATCGGGAATCATTTGCCGGACCAACGGTCTCGCTTCTTTATCAAAACCTTCTCTTTGAAACTTGTCGGAGTTGACCCCGGAAAAGTGATGCACCAGATATCGCTCCTCGTCGTGGTAGTGGCGATGAGGCACAAAATCCTCATCATCGAGTTCTTTCTTCCCCGCAAGCAGTCGATAGTCACCGTACTTTGGAACAATCGTCCGGACGACATCAGCGCCCCGTTCCACATTATAATCCCGTCCTTTGCTCTGAATAAAGATCATATCGAGGCCACCCCGCTGTCCGAACAGTGAAAGTCGTCCTCTCTGGTAGGCGCTAAAATCCTGACGGTGAGCCGATCCGTTCCCTGCAGGATCATCGTCATCCCTCCCTCGAATTCCCCATCGCCCGTAGTTTCCATGTCCATGCTGCGGATCTCCGACTCCGGGACCTGCATTGTTCAAGATCCACCAGTAGGAAGGGTGATGAACCCCGCTTGCGCTCCGCCGCGGATTGCCATTCCTGTCGTAGGACACATCCCTGCTGAATCGATTCCTTCCATCGGGATTCGATGGTGGATTTCCGGACCGAACCGGTCCCCGGTGCCGGGCCAAAATCGGTACGGGAATGGTTGCCGCCGGAAACTCGAGCTCCATGGTTTGTATAACAGGACGCTCATCAATGTCGACAGGCTTGCGACTGTGGTTGGTCCCCCCGTAAAGAGTCACCCGAATTTTTCCACCGCCAAAACTCATCGTTTCATCGTTTCCTTTTACGACAAATGGAACACTGATGTAGGGATAGACTTTTCGTCTCTCATCGGAACGGTTCTTTTCATTTCCTTCAATTCCAACCCTTCCTCCATCTGGAGAAATATCTCCCCGTTCGGGAGCGAGGCGTCTTTTCATCAACTGCCAGAAGCCGGTAGTTCCACCCCAACCCGCTGAATTTGCGCCTTCACTCAAAAATCCAACTCGCCCGCCGCCCTTTTTCTTTGGATCATTGCCCCGATGGCAATCCCCCGTGCTGTACCAGACGTCGTCATCAATCGCGAAATCAATGGTCTCGGAATCCACTCGAAAATTATCGAGAATCTCCACTTTCATGGTGAGATCGTCATTTAGCGGAGTCCACCCCTGGGAAGGGGAAAAGAGTTCAAAAAGAAGGGCGGCCTGAATGCAGCGCTCCTCTTTTCCTGCTTCCCACTCCAACTTCCGGGGCAGCCCTTTATTTTGCCCCCTCGCGGTTCCGAGCACATTACTCCCGAGAACTCCATTCGGATGTTTCGGTAAACCGGGATCACCTTCAGATGGACCACCGGCATCGGCGTTGCATATAAACATGATTCCCGCCTCCGACACCGTGTGAGATCGACCAAACCCCTTCGTATTAAATTCTTCAATCTGAATCGGCACGACCTGACCATGACCAGGAAACGCCCCGATTAAATCCTCGTTTGAGTTTGCGTAACGCGGACCGGTGAACTGACTCATCAGTCCATCTTCCAGCCACTCTTCTTCTTCGTAATCAATTTTAGGAAGAAGATCGTCATAGAGGTTTACACAACGAATATAATCGAAGATCTCGGTCAGAACCTGATCCGTATCCTCCTCAAATTTAGTTTTGAATGTCCCACCATATCCGGGGATTTTTTTCCCGGCGAGTCTTTGCAAATACCTGAAAAGATCCTGATTTCTTTCAATCTCATCCCAGTCGTGAACGCTGCTCTCGCTGTTGGCGCGCTGGAAAAAATAGAGATCCCGCTCTTCCTGCGGCCCCGTCGATGCGCAGTGCCGGATTAATTTGTCATAGATCGTCCAGTGCTCACCCGCATCAGTTTCTTCTTCCTCATGAGTTGGCCAAATACTGATCCGGGGCAAATTAAACGCGTTCACTTCCGGTGCCCTGCTGTTCGCAGTCAAAAAGAACCGGCTCCTCTCCAGCATCACCTCCGGAGATTCTCCACTTTCCGAAACGGACGCAAAATTATTTATCTGGCGATTCGCTTTGAGCAAATATTCATCAACACTCGGGTAAAGGTGAGCTCGATCCAACCTCTCCTGTTCAGGAATGTCATTAAATGAAACGGTCCCGGCTTTTGATCCGCCCCAGATAATTTTCGGAGCCGCTGAATAGATCGCCTGCTTCATCGGATCCGTCACTTTCGCCACTCCTGGAAAAAGAATCGGACTCAGAGCAGTTTGGGCCGGATGTCCGGGAAATCTCTGGAATTCGAGTCTCGCTGGCTGCGACCATCCATAAGCCCGGTCGTCAAATTCCTTCACCGCCAATACCGCGATCCTTCCGGGACCTCTAGCGGCAGCGCGTGGAGTGTCCCAGAAAGTGGGTTCTGAGGCGGTATTGATATTCACTTTAGCAGTTTCATCATCGGTCCAGAATGCCATTCTCCCGGATATAGGATTGGCCTCCGACGCCAATCCCCCGACTTCCTGCCCTTCCCCGGATTTGTCCGTGGTGTAAACGACAAACTCGTTGTCTTCGTTCAGCGATCCCACGGTCCCGTCTTTGAGCACGTAGAGCCACTTTACCGGCATCGGCAGCGACTGCTTACCTATCTTACCCAGGGCATTTGCCATCGGGCCTACCGGCACCTGACCATCCATAATTTCAAACCCTTCCACGCCCTGGACTGTCGCAGCCTCAGGATTTACGATCGGAAAAAAGGCGTGACGGCCCCGAATGTACGGGGAATTCAGATCGACAAAGCGCTCAGGATGGCTGTCCCATCGAGTCATTTCAAAGGCATCGTCAAAGGTGAATGCCATTTCATCTTTACCGATCGACATTCTCTCGTCGGAATAGAGCTTGTAGCCAGTGGCGAATTTGCCACTTTCATCATAAGTCCGGATTGCTCCGGGCTGGCTGACCCAGAGCCGATCCTGATTGGAAGTTGCCTGTCGAATCTGCCCGATAGAAAGGTTGACCGCCTGGTTGGCAAGTGACTCTGCATAAATCCCGTCCTTATATACGCTGGAGGCAGTACGCTCAGTTATTCCCGTGCTGAGCATGGTCAGCATCAAGGTCAGGGTGAGACTGAGGATCGTCAGCGTAATCAGAAGAGCGACACCACTTTCGTTCCCGGGCTTACCCAAATTTGGCTTTCGGAGAACTTTCAATGTATCGGTAGGGAAAGGTAAAAAAACGGATAAGACCTCGTCGACTTCAGTTAATCCTCCAAAGTCACTGAAAACCTAACGTTTTACTTTCCCCTATCCAAGAAAAAAGCGAATAACAATCTCCACCAGTTTACTAATGCTCAATCGATTAGAGCTCTTTTCAAAAGGGGTTTGCTCCCCCTGAAATCTAGGTGAGCCCTTCCATCCCACCAGAGCTGGTGGCAAATGCTTCATTCTGTAATCCAAGCTGATGGAGTGCACTGAGATAAAGATTCGGCAGAGGGTAGTTGTCATTCTTATTGAATGCCAAATGACGACCATGCTGAAACCCACCCCCGCCAAACAACATCGGCATATTCTTGTTATTGTGGCTCGAAGCGTTTCCAAGGTTTGATGTCAACATCACCATGGTTTCGTCCAGTAAATCAGCACTCCGGAGATTTCTCAGAAAATCCGCCCACTCATTGATCACTGCCTGCTCCACAATGGCAAGCTGATCCAGCTTTTCCCCATCCAGTCCGTGATGGCTCAATCCATGGTAGCCTTCATCGACCCCTTCAAGAGTTGTCACTTTTGCATTGCCTGGAACATGCAAGGTAATGAACCGCGTCGAATCCGTCTGCAGAGCGAGCTCAATCACACTGAGCATTGCCTTTTCCACGGAGATAGTATTGTTCCGATCTACTTTGGGAGGCTTGGCATCGACTTTCGGCTTGGGCTGATTGACCCATGCTTGGTTCGCTTCCAGACGCAATTCCAGATCACGTACGCTGGTGAACCAGGAATCCAGCTTTTCGCGGTCCCCTTTGCCCAGTTCGCGACTCAGACTCTTCGCCTCTTCCCCGATCACATCCATAACACTGCGCCCCTCACGCAGCAATCGCGCCTGGCGTTCCTGTTCTTTGGGAGAATCGTCGACGAACAACTTCGTAAACACTTTCACCGCATCTTTTTCGGCCGGAATCATCGCCCCGTTTTCCGTGTAGGAGGGACTGGTATCGGATCCCGTATTGAGCACCAGTGAAGGGAACCGGGTCTCATGGCCAAGATGCTTCGCCATCAGCTGATCCAGGGAAACTGTATTCCGGGATGTGGTACCCCGTTGATTCGGGCAGGCGGAAAAAATACTACCTTCGGCAGTGTGTCCACCAGTTACACCTGGGTGAGATGATCCTGACACCACCGTAAACTGATCACGAATGTCCTGAAGCGATTTCAAATACCGTGAAGGTTTGTAGCTCGTTCCCGCATTTTCAGGCACAAGGTTCGGACCGTGTAAGCCCAGGGCGAGACTGACCCCGACAAATCGTTTTGCCTTGGCACCGGTTTGAGAAGCAGCGAAAGCCGGCGTCATCGCATCCAGCAAGGGTAGGCCCAAACAGACTCCCGCATTTCTCAATGCAGTCCTTCGTGAAATGCTCTTTCCAAAATTAAAATGCACGTTCTTCATCTCAGATTTCCTTTACTTGGTTTTAAACACCCCGCTACCCAATGTGGCGTGAAAAATCGAACCCATTCGATAATCCTTCTCTCCTGAACGCGCCACAATTTGATCAATAGATTTCCGATCACTAAACCGGGGTGCTGCCCCGGTCGAATAGGTGAGTAACTGCTTCACAAAACTCTCGGTCAATTGCTTCGGCTTCTTAATGTAAATCTTTTTCCATTGAGCGATATCAACAAACTCTTCCCCTTCCGGCGTCACCCCGGAGGGATCTACCTTTGCTGCATTTTTCTTGCTCCCATACTTGTTTCGCCACAAGCCCACCGGATCGTAACTTTCCAAAGCAAAACCAGCAGGATCAATTTTGCGATGACACGAGGCACAGGATTCGGTGCTCCGATGCTTGTCTAACTGATCCCGAATACTGACAGCTCCTCGAATATCCGGCTCCACCGCTGGAATGTCAGGCGGAGGAGGCGGGATTTCCAGACCCAGAATTCTCTCACCGACCCAGACACCTCGAACCACAGGAGACGTCGTCGTTCCATTCGCTGTCACTTTTAAAACAGCTCCCTGGGTTACGAGACCGCCGCGCGGATTCTTCCCAAGACTGACCTTCTGAATTCCCGCTCCCGGCTTGAGAGGCAGATCTTTCATTCCGTAAAAACGCTCCAGCCGTTCGTTCAGCATCGCGAAGTCTGAATGGATCAATTCTTTAATGGAATGATTCTCCATGATCATCTGCCTCACGAAGGCACGAGTTTCCCGAATCATGGATTCCTGAACCACCGGATCGAATGTTTTATACAGCTTTTGATCCGGTGAAGTAAAATCGATCTCCTTCAAATTCAGCCACTGATCCGTAAAGGCTTCGATGAAGCGCTCCGATTTAGGATCATCCAGAAGCCGTTTGATCTGCTCATGAATGACCTTGGCATTCGTCAATTCCCCCGAATCGGCCAACTCCCGAAGCTTCTGATCCGGCATGGAATTCCACAGCGAGTAGCTGAGCCGCGAAGCGATCGCGTGATCATCCAGTTCTCCGGGATTCTCGACGAAAGTGAGAAACCTCGGCGAACAGAGAATTGCACGGTAGCCGATCCGGAGAGCATCCCCGACTCCATAACCGGGTTCATCCATCGCTGCAGTTGCAAGTTCTACGAACGGCGCAACCTGCTCTTCGCTTGCAGGCCGACGAAAGGCCCGGTTTGCAAATATTTTGATCGTTCTCGCGATCAATGCTTTCCGATCCTCCTGAGTTTTCAAGGCATCGAAATATTTCTTACTCACTCCGGGAAACAGATTCCCCTTCAACTGCCACTTCGAGGTATTTGGATAAATTCGCTTTAACTCGATACCCGTGATTGAAATCCCTGAAAAACCCTGCTTCACCAAATCGCGACCTTTGTAAGAAACATTTCCCCCACCCGCTCCGCTCGGAGGCGCCTTAAGGGTGGCATCGTTTGGTTTCAGTTCGAGCATGTGGCCGTCCCGAATCCAGGCATCAAAAGAAAGATCCCGCTTTTGTTTAGTCGCCTCAACGATTCCCACTGGATAGAGAATCGGAGCGGAAGAGCCGCACGCCCCGGATCGCAGGGTTCCCCAGACCGTGCCGTTTTTTGGATTGACGGCTTCTACATTTTTCAGAGTGACCCGGTACCATCCCGAATCAGGGACAGTGGTAACTGGCATTCTGCCGTAAAACTGAAGACGCATCGGCCAGGAAATAGAACGACTCTTCTTTTCCTCCGGGCCCCGATAATTCCCGCCACCTTTTTTCGAAAGATCCTTCGCGCTAAGAGTTTTTGAAAAGTTCTTCTGTTCTCCGGTCGCCCTCTCGAAAGCGTCATTCAAAATAATATCTGCCGCTTCCAGGTATCTCTCCAAATTAAAATGAGAAAGCTGCTGACCCACCGCTACGGTTTCAAACCCGTGAGTCACCGGGTCGTCGGGAAGCAATTCTAAAATAGGTAGATCGACTCCCAGCAAATCGTGAATGGTATGCTCGTATTCACGCCGGGTCAGACGGCGGACCTGAACCCGCCCTTTTTCTGCCCGATCTTTCGAATCCGCTGCGACCAGAGGTTTTTCGAGTGCCCCCAGAAAAGTAGCTTTCGGCTTTTCCTCAGGTCGGGGCTTCTTCTCCGGCGGCATTTCCCCGGATTCGACACGATCAAAAACCCTCACCCATTGTTCAAAGTTCGCGTGCGATCCCGGCTCAAACTTCAAATCAAGAAGATTCAAATTCCCCTTGGACGTCGCGTCGTCATGGCACTCGTAGCAGTGCTGAGACAAAAAAGTTTCCACTTCTTTGGGTGGATAATTCTCTGCCGACAATGCGGCACTACCCAACGCGAAAACGAACGCGACGGAAGATATTTTTAACATGCTTTTGGACAGTCCTGCCATCCCTGAAACAATCGTATCGGAAGCCGGAAATTCAAGGGGCACTCATCAGGTGGAATTCGATGTAACCACTTCGAAAATTCAGGATGATTTTGCCCTTCCGAAACGCGGAAAGCGAGCTAGCATTCAAGCATGTCGATCTTCGAAATCGTTGCCCTTCTTCTCAGCCTTACTGCACTGCTCGGATTTATCAATATCCGGTATCTGAAGCTCCCCACCACCATAGGGATCATGCTGATCAGCCTGGTTCTTTCGCTTATTCTGGTGATCCTCGGCCAGTTCTTTCCTGCAGTCAGCGCAACTGCCCAATCGATTGTCGATCAGGTGGATTTTCGAGAGGCTCTTCTTGATGTGATGCTGAGTTATCTGCTCTTCGCGGGAGCGCTCCATGTGAATCTTGAGGATCTGGCGAAACAAAAATTTGTCATCGCTCTGATGGCAACTCTCGGCGTAGTGATCTCCACTTTCATTGTCGGAACGGCTTTTTACTACCTTCTTCCCCTTTTCGGATTCGAGACCCGCTACCTTTACTGCCTTCTTTTCGGTGCACTGATTTCCCCGACCGATCCGGTTGCCGTACTTGGAATTCTGAAACAAGCAGGAGTTTCCCGTAGCCTTGAAACTAAGATTACAGGAGAATCGCTTTTCAATGACGGTGTCGGAGTCGTTGTCTTTCTCGCGCTGCTGGGAATTGCAACAGGTGAGCACGAACTTTCCGCCGGTCACATCGGACACCTTTTCGCTGTGGAAGTTGCCGGCGGAATCGCATTCGGGGCGGCCATCGGAGCCATCGGATATTTTCTCCTGAAGAAGATCGATAATTACCAGGTTGAAGTCTTGATCACCCTGGCCCTCGTAACCGGCGGATATTCTTTGGCGAGTCATTGGCACCTTTCCGGGCCATTGGCAATGGTCGTCGCCGGCCTCATGATCGGGAATCAAGGGCGGACTCTCGCAATGTCCGACCAGACTCGTCACCATCTGGATTTGTTCTGGGAACTGGTTGATGAGATCCTTAATGCCATGCTCTTTACCCTGATCGGCCTTGAGTTGATCCTCATTGCCGGAGATTTCTCCTGGAGCACACTTTCCCTGGGGATCATTGCAATCGCGGTGGTGTTGGCAGCCCGATTTGTTGCGGTAGTCGTGCCCGTTACTCTCCTCCGGCCTTTCCGCCAGTTTTCCGACAATGTGATTCGAATGCTGACCTGGGGCGGGCTGCGCGGTGGAATCTCCGTCGCTCTGGCTCTTGCCTTGCCGGAAGAGGTCGGGCGACCCGTCTTCCTCAAATTGACCTATATCGTCGTGATTTTCTCCATCGCCGTGCAGGGCCTCACCGTTGGGACACTGTATCGATCGACAGTTAGCCCGGGACGGGATACGGATTCTGACTGATTGATGCTTCTCTGGCTAAGAGAACGCGAGAATTATGGAATGAGAAAAGTCTAGACCAGCAATGCAGACACTTTTCCATTCCGGGAACAGGAAGAGGAAAGGGATACTGAACTCCTCCCTCTTAGCAGGAAGTTGGGACGCCAAGGGCCAGCTTCACTGAGTGGGGAATCGCTCGTTCCACAAAGCCGAGACACTCTACAGCACCACTGGGTTTCCCGGGTAATGCGACAACAAGTGAAGAATCCACCACCGCAGCCAGACTCCGGGAAAGGATCGCATTGGGTGTGATTTCCAGAGAACGCATCCGCATGGTTTCCCCAAACCCGGGGATTTCGACGCGCATAATTCCCTGAATCGCTTCCGGAGTTACATCGCGGTGAGCAATTCCAGTGCCGCCAGTCGTCAAAATCAGACCACAGCCCTGAGAGGAAAATCCTCGAATTGTTGTCTGAATCCTGTCCAGATCATCCGGGACGACAGCCTGAGCAATCACTTCCCAGTCACGCTCTTCGCAGGCGACTACCAGTGCAGGACCGCCGTGATCTTCATATTCCCCGGCATGAGCCCGGTCGGAAACCGTAATGATTCCCACCGATATCTTTGGGTCACTCATCGCTTAAACAGAAAAGGAACAAATTTCCGGGCAGTGAGGAAAATCAATCCGAGAACTGAATTCCGCTTCCACCAAAGCTAGGCGTTGGTAAAGCGGAGCCGGATTGCGGAGCTGTTGGAGGCGGAGTGGAACTTTCGATTCGGGGATAAGTCCCGGCAGGAGAACTAACTCCACCTGTAGTGCTGCCATCCGTTCCCGTATATCCACCAGTCGAACTTCCGGCGGCTGGAACGGAGCTACGATACGAAGTCGAAGATGGATGAACTGGAGCCACTGGTGGAGAAGTTGCAGATGAGGCACCGTAAACTGGAGGTGTCGCCGCAGGAGGAGCCGGCGCTGAAGTGTTCGCAGCATAAGACGCCTGCCCACTACTGGGGATCTGGATCACTTTTCCTGTAAAGATTTTAGAGGAACTCATCTCGTTTGCGGACTGTATTCGGCTGACAGAGGTTCCGTATCGAGTGGCAAGAGCACCAAGAGTATCACCACTAACGACCGTGTGGGGGACCAATTTCTCGTTTCCACGGAGCGAAAATGGAGCCGCTTTCCTTGCTGAACGCGAAGTGGAAGGAACGGGAGCATAAGCTGTCGATGCAGGAGCATCGGGAGCAGGTGCCGCATAAGAACCTGAATTTGGCGACGATGTAGAAGCTTCTCCCGCAGGGTAGGCAGCCGGAGGAGGAGCAGCAGTCGCCTCAGCGACCTCTTCACTCTTCTTCGTAAAACAACCCACAGTGAAAAGGCTCACTGCCAGAGAGAGCCCGCACGTCCTGATTATTTGACCACTTGTCATACGGAAGAGGTAACACAAAGAAGCTCTCCCCGAAAGTTGAAATCAGGACATTATTAAAAATAATTCTTAAATTTTAATAATTTATCGAAATTAATAAACTGTCAGTGCTAATATTACGGAGTAATTAGTAATCAGGCTTTGATAGTTAAGGGGTATTAAGTAATTCGCAACAGCGGTTCATGCCCTCAGTAATTTCAAATCGCTTAGATTCGAGGAGATTCAAACCCCGAGCATCATCCTCTCGGGATTCTCGATGCACTCTTTGACGCGAACGAGAAAGGTCACGGCTTCTTTTCCATCGACGACGCGGTGATCATAGCTGAGGGCGAGATACATCATCGGACGAATCACGACTTCACCATCCACCGCGATGGGACGCTGCTGAATACTGTGCATCCCGAGAATTCCCGACTGCGGGGGATTGAGGATAGGCGTACTGAGAAGCGATCCGTAGATCCCCCCGTTCGTGATCGTAAACACTCCACCCTGAAGATCCGACAGTTGGACTTTCCCTTCACGGGAGGCCTTGGCGTATTCAATGATATCCTTCTCAATCTGAGCAAATGACTTCTCGTCACAATCCCTGACCACAGGAACGATCAAACCTTTTTCTGTACCAACCGCCACACCGATATCCTGGAAGTGATTCTCAATCAGCTCATCTCCATCAATCTGAGCATTCACAGCGGGGACGGCTTTAAGGGCATCCACTACAGCTTTAATAAAAAACGACATGAACCCGAGTTTTACCCCGTGCTTTTTGACAAAGTCCTCCTGGACCTGTTTGCGAAGCCCCATCACTGCGGACATATCACATTCGTTGAAAGTCGTAAGGATTGCGGCATTTTGCTGGGCATTGACGAGATGGCTGGCGATCTTCCGGCGCATCGGCGACATCTTACGACGGGTCGTTCGCTTCTCCCCTTTCGGTTCCGACGCGTCTGCTGAAGATGATTCGACTGCTTTTCCCGACGAAGCTCCTCCGGCGGCTCCGAGCACATCCGCCCGGGTGATTCGCCCGCCCGTTCCTGTTCCTTTGAGGGAAGAAAGATTGATGCCTTTATCCTCGGCAACTTTACGGGCCAGCGATGTGGCTTTCACTCCACTTGAATCAGGCTCGCTACTGTCACTGGCTTCATCCTCTCCGCCTTCAGATGGGGACGCCACTTCCTTTTTGACCTTCTGTTTCGATTCTTTCCCTTCCCCGGCAGGCTCTTGAGCATCGCTTTCACTCGCGGCAGGCGCTTCGCCTTCTTCGATGGTTGCGACGACCGCACCCACAGCAACATCATCTCCTTCGGCGGCAGAATGCTTGAGGATCCCGGCCTTGTCCGATTCCAACTCTGTCGAAATTTTGTCGGTTTCGATGGAGAGAATTACGACGCCGGACTCAACATACTCGCCATCCGCTTTGTGCCATTTCCCGAGGGTCGCAGAGGTGATGGATTCACCCACTGCAGGGATTTTGATTTCGTGTGCCATGGAATTATCTGATGAAAGTAAAACTGGATATCTGAATTTCTAAACGTGAAATGCCTTTTCGATGAGCCGTTCCTGCTCCATCTTGTGAATCGTTTTCGAGCCACCGGCAGGACTCGCGGCAGGGTCGCGCCCCGCATAACGGACGTGATGCTCGGTAAGCTTTTGCAAGCGAGGTCCGACAAAAGACCAGGCGCCCATATTGAGCGGTTCTTCCTGGCACCAAACCCACTTACTGGCGTTGGGATAACGGCCCGCCACTTCTTCGATTCGCTCTCGATGAAAAGGATACAACTGTTCCACCCTGATAAGGGCGACGTTCTTGATTTCGTGTTTGTTACGGTGCCTCAACAAGTCGTAGTACACTTTTCCTGAACAGAAAATGAGGCGACTGATTCGATCATCTGCTCCGCGCGCATCGGTATCGTCATCGATGACTTCCTGAAAAACGACATCCGGTCCGAATTCCTCGATGCTTGAAGTACAATCAGGATGGTTCAACATGCTCTTCGGCGTCATCAGAATCAGCGGCTTTCGGAAATCACGCATCATTTGCCTTCGCAGGGCATGGAAATATTGAGCGGGCGTGGTGAGGTGGCACACCTGCATATTCTGCTCTGCGCACAATTGAAGGAACCGCTCCAGACGGGCGCTACTGTGCTCCGGCCCCTGCCCTTCATAACCGTGAGGCAGCAGCATCACCAGGTTACTGGACCGTTGCCATTTGGATTCCGCCGAGGAAATGAACTGGTCAATAATGACCTGGGCGCCATTGGCAAAATCTCCGAACTGGGCTTCCCACAAGACTAAAGTGTCTGTCGCTATCAGGGAGTATCCGTATTCAAAACCCAGCACAGCAAACTCAGAAAGGTGACTGTTGTAGACCCACAACTTGTGAATCTGATCTTTCTGAAGATGATTCAGGGGCGTATACCGTTTCCTCGTTTCAGGATCATAGAGAACCGCGTGCCGCTGACTGAAAGTACCCCGTCGACAATCCTGTCCGGAAAGGCGCACCGACTTGCGATCCATTAACAGTGAGCCTATGGCCAGCGCCTCGCCGAAAGCCCAGTTAATCCTACCGCCATTCTCGATAGCCTCGCGACGGAATGCCAGAAATCGATCAGCCAATTTCTTGTTCACATCGGTGTTTTCCGGAATTCGCGAAATACTGCGGCCAATTTGCTGCAATCCATCGAGATCATACCCGGTCTTCGCTGGAACATGCGAATAGGAAGGTTGCGGGTCGGAAATAGAACCACCGTAGGCGTGCCCCTCCCCTTTCTCCTGAGCTTCTTCCAACTCCTTGTGCTCCCGATTCAGCCTTTCGACGTGTTCACTTGTAACAGCATTCACCTGCTCTTCAGTGAGTTCGCCTGTACTCAGCATTTCATTTCGAAACACGTTCTTAGGTGTATCGTGGCTACGAATTTCCCGATACGTTTTCGGTAGAGTAAAGGCAGGCTCGTCCCCCTCATTGTGCCCGTGACGCCGATAACAGACAATGTCCACGACAACGTCACGTTTGAACTTTTGACGGAACTCTAATGCCAGCTCCGCTGCATACAAAACATCGAGAGGCGAATCTCCATTCACATGGAAAACAGGCGCGTCGATCATTTTCGCCACATCCGTGCAATACCGGGAGGAACGGGCATCTTTCGGAGTCGTGGTAAATCCAATCTGGTTGTTGACCACGAGATGAACGGTTCCCCCTGTTCGGTATCCTCCCAACTGGGAGAGGTTCAAAGTCTCAGCAACACTCCCCTGCCCGGCAAAGGCGGCATCACCATGAACCAGAATCGGAACGATTTCCCGTCGGGAAACACCGTGATCTTTCATTCTGGAATCAGCCTCCCGCTGCTTGGCTCGCACCTTGCCTTCGATCACGGCATTGACGGCCTCGAGGTGACTTGGATTCGCTCCCAGGTGAATTTTCACTTCATCCTCTTCGCCCACTTCCCGAAGAGCATCAAATCCCAGGTGATATTTAACATCACCGTCACCCGCGACTAAATTAGGAACATAGTTCTCGGAAAATTCGTAAAGAATGACGGTGAGAGGCTTGTAGAGAAAATTCGCCAGCACATTGAGTCGACCACGATGGGCCATGCCCATTACGATTTCCCCAACATCCTCTGAGGGGCACTTCCTGAGAATCCCGTTGAGCGCAACCAAAAGCGAATCCCCGCCCTCTAAAGAAAACCTCTTCTGACCAACGTACT
Organism: uncultured Verrucomicrobiales bacterium; assembly: GCA_913058215.1. Lineage (GTDB taxonomy): Bacteria > Verrucomicrobiota > Verrucomicrobiia > Verrucomicrobiales > DEV007 > Arctic95D-9. The sequence continues at coordinate 14,053 of CAJXQE010000040.1, read as the reverse complement.
TGCGGTGAAGGAACTGCTCAAACCCATCCGCATGAGTGAGCCAGGTCAAAACGTCCAGCTTGGTCGCGGTGGATCGTCCGGCCTCTTCCAAACGACTCTCCGCTCTGTCGCGAACCCAATGACGCACCTCGGGCTTGCTGATATGCATGAACTCGAAACCGATTTTTCCGCAGTAGATTCGACGAAGACGGTCGACCATTTCCCGCAACTTCATCCGACGCGCATTCTCGTAAAACTGAGTGGAAATTTCTTCGTCCAGATGACGTTCTTCGAACCCGAACGCTTCCAACTCCAATAAAGGCTGCCGAGGTGGCCCTTCCGACAGTGGATCGAGCCATGCAGCAGTATGCCCAAGGCTTCGGTAACTGTAGACCAGAGAAATGATCCGCGCTCTCTCAGCAAGACTCAAACCGCCAACCATCTCCATGGATGACGAGGAAGCGCTGCCGCCTGTGCTTCCCTTGTTTGTTGAAGCCGGCGGTGGTTGAGTCAGCCCCAGTTCAAAGCCTTCAAAAAACATCGCCCAATCCTTGTCAACTGAACTGGAATCAGTTTTCCATTCAGCGTATTTCTGATCGATCAGATCAGCATTGGCGCGTGCAGCGATGGATTGACTCATAGACTGGGAAATTCGATAAATTCAAACATCGAAATTGTCGCTTCTCCGCTGAGTATTGCTAGAGAAAACTCACAATTCCAACAAATCGGTAAACTCCGCTTTTAATCGGCATGGCCCCGCCTGATAAACGGAAAAAACCACCCCACCAAAAACGGAGACTTAGCCCCGATCGGGAATAGGCGGGAGAGTCGCCACGCTGGTCCAGTATTTACTGAAATCCCCAACCATTCGACAGAAGTCCTCGAATGAAATTGGCTTGGAAACAAAAGTGCAGGCTCCACCGCTATAGCTGCGGCTTACGTCTTCTTCCTGAACGCTGGAAGTTAAGATCACTACAGGAATAGAATTAAAATGGTCGTCGCCCTTTATGACGTCCAAAGTCTCAAATCCATTCATCCGTGGCATATTAATATCGAGAACAATCAACTCGGGGCGAATCGCCTCGGAATAGCTCCCCTCGCGCCGAAGATATTCGATTGCCTCGACGCCGTCAGATACCACATGCAATTCATGCTCCGAACCAGATTGCCTCAACGCACGTTTAAATAGAAAAACATGGTCTTCGCTGTCTTCGGCAAGGAGAATAGCAGGTAGAGATGGGTCTGACATTGGGGAACCGAAACTTAACCTTATCCTTGTCCGAATGTCATCTAAAATCCCGAGCCCGCGCCTTTCCGATTCAGGTACCGTGCTTTGTCTCCATGCTTTCTCGCGAATCGTCTTGCAATCGCCAAACCGATCCCTGCACCCCGTATATTTGTGCTGACACCTCAATGCAAAAGATCGAATACCTTCTCCTTAATTTTGTCAGGAAGGCTCTGCCCGCGACCCTTAACAAGGACTCTGGACGCACATCCCGACAGTAGGAGCCAATTGATCTCCTCTTGATTCCATAATTGAATGAAATTCCGAAGACCTTAGTTTTCTCTTGGCTACATTTCGCTGCGAAGACGGCACGCGCGAATCGTGTTCGCCATAAGCATAGCGATCGTCATTCTTCCCACGCCACCCGGGACGGGAGTAATCGCTTCGCATTTTTCGGCAACAGCTTCAAAATCAACATCTCCAACGAGGCGATATCCTCGCTTCGCAGTCTCGTCGTCGACACGATTGATTCCCACATCGATTACGACAGCGCCCTCTTTTACATGCCCAGGACCGATAAACTTCGGAATACCGATCGCTGCCACCAGGATATCCGCCTGACTGGCCAACTCCTCCAGATTTCGGGTACGGGAATGGGCAACCGTTACCGTTGCATTCGCACCTTTCCCTTTTCCCATCATCAACAGGGCGAGGGTTTTTCCGACAAGAAGGCTACGGCCCACGATCACCACGTGTTTCCCCTCTGTTTCGATTCCACTCTCCAACAACATTCTCTGACAACCGGAAGGGGTGCACGGAGCGAAACCGGTGGAGTCATCCATCGCCAGCTTGGCAACATTGACAGGATGAAGCCCGTCGACGTCTTTGTTAGGATCGATTCGACGAATCACCTCTTCTTCACTCAGATGTTTTGGAAGCGGCATTTGAACGAGAATCCCATGAATGGAATCATCCGCGTTCAGCGTATCGATTTGACTGAGAAGCTCCTCCTGGGAAATGTCGGCATCTTTCTCAATCTTCACCGAATGAAGTCCAAGCTCTTTGCACTTTCGATCTTTTGCTCCTACATAAGCTTTTGAGGCGGGATCTTCGCCCACCAGAACCACGGCGAGTCCGGGAACGAGACCTTTCACTTTCAACTTTGCCAGTTCCTGCTCGCATTCGGCATACACCGCTTCAGAAATGGGTTGTCCTTCAATCAATTTCATTGCTGGGATTCAATATCGACTCAATCCGGCCACGCTCGGCCTCAAAATTTTCCCCTTCGAGATCAGGATTCACTTCCTGACAGGGTTCTATCACCACAGTGACTTTGCAAAAAGGTCGCGGCAAGCGGAACTTATCCCAACTCTTAAAAGTCCAGTAGGAAGAATAATCGATCCGGACGGGAAGAATCCGTGCACCCGAAACCTGAGCAAGCTTCACTGCCCCGGGGGCGAGTTTATAACGGGGACCCCGCGGACCGTCCGGAGTGATTGCGACATCATACCCCTCTTCCACCCACGAACTCATTTCCAGAAGGGCCTTGGCACCTCCGCGCGATGAAGATCCCCTTACCGATGAGACGCCAAACTGCCCGATAGTAGAGGCGACAATTTCCCCGTCCTTGCTGGCGCTGGTCATCACTGCACCACTTCGGCTTTTTAGATAACGTTTGTATGTCGGAGGCATCGCAAAGAGCCGATTGTGCCAGAAAAGCCAGATCATGGGGAAATCTGGCGGATCCTCAGATACGCCCGCCTTGTCTTCCAGCTTCCAGCGATAAGTCAGGGCAAACAGCCGGATCAGAAACGCGGCCGCGAATCCAATCACTTTCGACTTAGTCGAAAGCTGCCTCATTTCGACAGGCTTTTTCGGGGGCGATGCCATTAATTCAGCTTAGGAAAAATCACAGTTGCCCAGCTTCTTTCAGAGCCACCGTCAATGCGGTTTGCTTTTCCAGCTTCTCCCGATACATCGGAACCAAATCTGCATTCGGCTGACAGCGGGAACTTTCATCCAGCTCAACATAGCGATCGCAAAGCTCTTCATAGGAACCCTTTCCGTCAACATGAGCAGCCTGGATGGAACCTCCCAGCCCGGCGCCCTCAGCAGTGGCAAGCCCAACAACAGGAACGCCAAATACATCGGCCGCGATCTGACGCCAAACCCCGCTCTTTGTTCCACCGCCGGTAAGACGAATTTCAGTTGGGGTCACACCAAGATCGGAAAACCGTTGCAGACCATAGGCCAGTCCCAGCGTAGCGCCCTCCATGGCGGAACGCGCCAACTGAGCTGGAGTGAGGTTGTTCATGTTCAGGCCATGAATCACACCGCTGCCGCCGGGCAAGTTGGGTGTCCTCTCTCCGTTCAAGTAGGGAAGAAAACTGACACCATCAGCTCCGGGTTCGCAGGAGGAAACCTGGCGTTCCAGTTCCGGAAGGTCCCAGGAAAAAAGCTTCCGAATTTGTTCCGTCACCACCGTCACATTCATGGTGCATGCGAGTGGCAGCCACTTGTCCGTGCTGTCACAAAAGGCGGCGACTTCCCCGTTCGGATCGATGATAGGATCCGAAGCGCAGGCATAAAGTGTCCCCGATGTTCCGAAGCTCGCAGTAATCACACCATGCTTGATATTTCCTGTTCCGATTGCTCCCATCATATTATCACCACCACCGGCACTAATAAGAACCTCGCTACTAAGCCCCCACCGCTCCGACAGTTCGCTGCGAAGATTTCCGTGAGGAAGATTGGATGAACCCAGTTCCGGTAGCATCTCGTGCACTTTCGGATCTACAAAATCAATCAGCTCAGCGCTCCACTCACGGGTCCGGACATCGAGAACCCCGGTCCCGGATGCGTCGCCGTATTCCATCCGCTTCACACCGGTCAGATGAAAATTGATATAATCGTGAGGAAGCAACACAGACGCCACTTTGGAAAAATGATCCGGTTCGTTCTGCTTCAACCAAAGAAGCTTTGGAATCGTGTAGCCGGGCAACATTGCATTCCCCGCTTTTTCAATCAGTCCGGAAACTCCGCCGAATGCTTCCGTGAATTGATCGCATTGTGCGGTGGTGGAAGTATCGCACCAAAGCTTGGCGGGCCGGACAACCGCGTCATCGGAATCGAGAACCACCAGTCCGTGTTGCTGTCCGCTTACTCCTATCCCGCGAATTTCGCTCTTCCGATCCCCCAACTGGGAAACACAATCGGCAATCGTGAAATCGACGGCATCAATCCAGTCGGAAGGATGCTGTTCAAGATGCCCCGCCGGCAGACCTTCGATTAAGTCGTAAGCCTTTTGGGACTGGGCGAGAATTTTTCCCGAATCAAGATCCAGAGCGACAGTCTTTGTGCTCTGTGTCCCGCTGTCGATGCCAAGGTATATCATGCCCTATGACTACACCGTGGCGGCGGGGATTTCCAAATCAAAATTGATAAGCAGAGACAAGGGCGTCGATTTTCACCAATCCGCCTCCTCACCCCGGCAGGCGCGTCATCTTTCGGCGAAAGATGACGACTTCGAGCGCTATCCTTTCGGCAGCAGCCCTTCTTTCAGCGCCTTCGCAACCGCACCGGTCATGGTGTTAACGTGAAGTTTGCTGTAAATGCCACGAATGTGCTTATCAACAGTGTGAAAGCTGAGATCAAGCTGGTCGGCAATCTCTTTCTTAGTGAGACCTTCCACCATTTGCTCAAGAACTTCTTTCTCCCGCTCAGTCAGACCGTAGTCACGGCTCTCCGGAGCAAGATCACTGAACATGTCGAGAACGCGTCGAGCGATCAGAGCGTTGATTGGAGCCCCACCTGCGAGAACTTCACGAACCGCATCGGGGATTTCCCCCATGCTGGATGTTTTCAAAAGATAGCCCGAAGCACCGGCACAAATAGCACTGAAGACCTTCTCGTTGTCATCAAAAACAGAGAACACAAGAATCTCAATCTGAGGCAAAGCTGTCTTGATCCGACGAATCCCCTCAATACCGCTCATTCCCGGAAGACCGATGTCAAAAAGCATCACATCAGGGCGCTCCCCTGCCACAAGCGCTTCAATAGCATCTTCGCAGCGCTCATACTGGTGAGCGCACTCCATGTCCTTCTGACGGGACAACACTCTTGCGACCGTTTTTCGAAGGGTCTCATTATCCTCAACCAACCAGACCTTCGTCGGTTCCTTGGGTTTATTGTCTTCAACTTCAGCTTCTGTTTCTTCGTCGCTCATAATGGAATCGTTTCGTTAACATGGATGAATCAGGGCACCTTTCCATCACAATTTTAAGCCAGATCTACGGCATAGGTATGGTGAGTTGCACCGAGGTTCCTTCGTCCCGGGCACTCTTCACTTTTAAATTGGCTCCAATGGCCTGGGCCCGCATTCTTAAATTTCGCAAACCGTTCCCTTCACGGAACTCATGATCGAGATTATTGAATCCGATTCCATCGTCCTTAATTCGCAATTCAATGCGACTGCGACGGACTTCCACTTCGATGTGAACCCGGTGAGCCTGAGCGTGTTTCACGATATTGTTGAGGACCTCTTTGTAAATCAGGAACAAATCGCGTTTGAAAGCCAAAGGAAGACGATCGTCGTGACTGCTCCCGATGACCTCGAACTGATATTCATGAGCTCTCAGCAGTTTCGATGCAGTTTCGCGAAAGCGCGTCAACATCTGCGCCCAGGTTTCTTCACCGGGACGAATCAACCAGACAATGTCCCTCATCGATTCGATGGTCTTATCGGCGGTGACTTTAATATCACTAAACTCTTCGATTACTAACTCCGGCTCATCCGTTTCCGTTTTCCCCAACTCTGCCAACAAAGCGATGCTACTGAGGTTGCTTCCAATGTCGTCATGCAAATCGCTGGCAATCCTCTGCCGAAGATCTTCCAGATCGTGACGCCGCTTTACCCTGGCCCTCGAGAGAGCAATAAGGACAAAGGCAAAAATCCCGGCAAGACCACTCGCTGAAAATGTCACTCCCCGGGTCACGGTAGAATCGACCAAATCGCGTCTCTCATCCTCTTTTTCCAGCCATTTCCGAATCAGATTGTTCCGGTGCTCCAACTCACTTAACCATTCCTGATAGGACACCAGTTTTCTCCGGCTGCTGAAACCGTCGACAAGATATTCAGGGGCCCACTTGCCACCGTTTGAAGCCGGACTCAAAGCCGTAACTGTCTTTCCTGTCGATACATTCTGAAACTCTGAAAAAACCTGAAGTTCAGCCAACTCGAACATCATCGGCGAAGACTTCTCTTTCGTGTTAGTCACGGTCAGACGCACATAGCGTCCATATCCCTCTTTGACCGGAATCGTCAGCGGGTTATCACCGCTCAAGCTGATCTGGGAAGGAGTAAAACGCCCCAGCAACTCGGCCTCTCTCATGTCAGGAGACTCCGACACTTCAATTTTCATCGGATAAGGAAACCTCACTGTCGGATCGGGAATGGTCTGCGGCGAATCCGCCAACACCACCCGGACTTCGCTGATTGGCATCGACTCTTCCAGATCGATTTGCACCCAGCTACTGGAAGCCGGCCCTTTCGATCTTGAGCGGAATCCAAAAGTCGGACTCTCCTCCGCACCATGTGGATTCCCCAGGGTGGTGACCCCATCCGTGACATACCGTTTCGACCACTGGTTCGACCTCTCCGAAGAATCATTGGCTACAGTCTTGACCGGCCTTCCCACAGCCACATTGCGATCACCGCGAAGGACCATGACCTCACTGAGAGCAAACCTGTCTTCGTTCGTTTCAGTATTCCTCCACAAACTTGTTGCCGTAACCCGAATATAACGCCCGGAGTATCCCGCTATCTTCTTGAAATACGGCCAGCGCCTTGAACCCGTTGGCTCATCCGTCCGGCCTTCTGCAACCGTTTCATAGTTTCGAAATTCCGCATCGTTGGAAATGTCGATCCTAAAACTGCGGGGAAACCCATACCCGTAGACAGTCTCGCCGTTGACTTCCGCCGTCACTGGAAAAAGTGCAATCGCGTCAGGTTCGACCATTGCCCCCAGATCCATCTGGAGCCACTTGGGACGCTGCTTGGAATCGCCACTGACATACCCGAATCCCGTGAAACGCTGAAGCTCTCGCGTGACCTGAGGTAGCTTCTTCAAATCGCTGAGTATTTCAGCCTGCTGTTCTTCTATCTCCCGCAGATCGCTGTTAAAAATCCGGGCAAGCCTGTCAGCCTCAGTCTGACGGGGGTTGATCCGCGGCTCAAACACATCCAGCGGAACAATTTCCGGAAGCCCTCGCCCATCCCCATCTCCGGTGTTTAGAACAGGAAACGGAGATTCCTGAGCACTCGCAGCGCAAAGCACACACGAAACCACGAAACTCGAAACGACGGCAGATCTGAGAAACATACGAGAGTTTGCAAATCTATCACACGAAGAGCTCGTCGACCACTCCGGTGCTGACTCCGTTGAACGTTTCCTGCTCCACTCCCATTCCTAAAGCGAGAGAGTGGAGAAGATTGGAATGCGGGGTTCCTTTTTTACACGCAATATGTTGTCCCGTCCTGAAAACTCCACCGCCCTGCCCGGCAACGACAATCGGAAGATTGTTCTTCACATGCCCGTTTCCGTCTTTCATTCCGGATCCATACATCACCACCGAATTCTCAAGAATGTTCCCATCCCCTTCCGGAATCGATTTCATTCGCTCGAGAAGATAGGCAAACTGCTCGATGTACCACGTGCTGACGCGAGTGTATTCGGATACGAGTTCCGCCTTGTTCTTGTGATGCGACATTCCGTGGTGATCGCTGCTGACTCCATCGAGAAAGCTGAAATTCTGCCGGCTGAATCCATGAGCGGTCATCAAAGTTCCCACACGGGTCGTGTCAGTCCAGAACGCGAGAACCATCAGGTCCATCATGATTTTCAAATGCTCGGACTTGTTTCGTGGAAGTCCGGCAGCAGGACGGTTCATCATTTCAGGCTCCGTCGTCGGCGTCCACTCCGGTTCCGGTGGATTGATTGTTCGCTCCAGACGTTTCTCAACAGCCCGGACGGACTCCAGGTATTCGTCGAGTTTTTCCTGATCCATCTTCCCTGCCCGTCGGCGCAAGGCTTTGGCATCATCGAGGACCAGATCGAGGACGCTCCTCCGGTTCTCTGCTGTCCGCAACGCTTCCGGTCCACTGTGATTTCGGAAGAGCCGATCGAACGCCACCTGAGGATTGATTTCCGGAGAAATTCGCGTCGTTTCTGAACTCCAACTTACCGTGTTCGCATAAGCAATGGGTTCCCCGCTGGCAAGCCCCTGACGCGGCGGCTCCGTTCCCAGTTCAATGGAAGGCAAGGGAGTTTTCCCTCCATTAATTCTCGCAATCTGCTGATCGAGAGACACCCCGTTTCGTTTGGCTTTTATCTGTATTCCGGTCAAAAAAGATCCGGTTAATTGCACATGCCCTATGCCCAGATTATCGAGACCGGAAATCACATTGATATCGCTCTTCAAGCCACTGAGTGGAGAAAGGATCGGGGACAGTGCAAAGTCTGAACCGGCTCCGGTAACATCCCAGGCCCCGGGGAAAACTCCGTTCGGCTGAAACACACAACAGATTCGCTTCGGTGCAATCCCTGCGGATCCAGCTGCGGAAGCACTCATCATATCGAGAGACGGCAGAGCCAGCGAGGCTCCAATTCCCCGCAAAAGGGTTCGGCGTGATATGGGACGAAAACGACTCATGAATCTAGAGGGCACAGAAAAGAATTACGGATCGGTTGCAACGGGAATTTCAACTTCTGCCGCCAAATGCTGGTGCCTGAAAGGATAACTCAAAACAATTTCCTCGACCAGTGCGCGTGCGCGGAAATTCTCCTTTCCGATCGCAGCTCCAATATCCTGTATCGCAGGCTCGTCGTATCGTTGCAATTCCCGCCCCAGAGCGAAACTCAGGAGCTTGACCGAAAGATTCTCCACAAATTCATCTCTTCTCGTTGAAACCAGAAACTCCCGCAATTCAGCCACCCCGTTGAAACTCGTGCCATCCGGAAGAGTTCCCGTCGAATCAATCGCCTTCCCTTTTGCACCCGTTGCCCGCCACTGCCCGATCGCATCAAATTGCTCAAGGCCATACCCAAGAGGATCAATCTTATCATGACAAAACGCACAATCTTCGCGATCCCGGTGAATCGCCAGTTCTTCACGAAAAGTTTTCCCACGATTGCCGGCATTGCCAGGCAACTCACCTGCATCCGCAGGAGGTTCCCCGGGTGCATCGCCGAGAAGACGCTCCAGGATCCAAACCCCTCGCAACACTGGACTGGTCCGGACAGGGGTCGAAGTTGCCGTCAAGACACTACCCATCCCGAGAATCCCTCCCCGCCTCAACTGATCTTCCTTACTCAGCGCAACCAATTCCATCGTCAATCCAGTAACGCCTTTGATTCCATAGTGCCTCGCCAGAATCTGATTCAGATAAGTTTTGTCCGTAGTCAGCAAATCAAGCAATTCGAGATCCTCCTGAAAAACCCTTTGGAAAAGCAGACGCGTCTCTGTCTTCATCGCTTCAGCGAGATCAACCGTGAACCCGGGAAACAGGGTTCGATCGGGGAGAACACTTTCACCGAGAGCTTCGAATCCCAACCACTGACCTGGAAAAGTTTCGAAAAACGATTTTGCTTTCGGGTCGGCCAGCATGCGGGAGACCTCTCCCCGGATTACATCAGGATCCGACAGTTGCCCTTTTGCAGCCAGTTCATTCAATTTCGCATCCGGACAAGTCTGCCAGAGAAAATACGAAAGTCTCGAGGCGAGCTGAAAGTGCCCCAGAGCCATCAACTCTTCATCAGGGGATTGCGGAAGCTCTTCTGAACGGAAAAGAAAACGTGGCGAGACCAGCACTGCTGAAACCGTTCGCTTCGCGGCATCCGGATGACTCAGTCCTTCGGCAACTCCCTTTTCATACACCGCCCGATACTTCTTTTTGAATTCATCGAGAACCGGCTCGCGAAAGGCCCGGTCAATAAAACCTGAAAACCAGGAATCCCAGCTGTCAGGGGAATTCAATGCCGCGGTAGCTGCCTTTGCCAACTCCGGCCTGACATTTTCTTTCGGCATCACTGGTCCGGAAAACTCCATCCAATCGACCAAAAAGAATCCTGGATCAGGATCCGCTTCCACTTCGCGATACGCATACAATATTCTGCGGTTCGCGAGACGTTCGACGTTGTGCTTTTCAAAGCGCTTATCAAACTCTACTCGTTTTATTCCCATTAACTCCGCTGCCTGGTTCGCGTATCTTTCAGCAGGAACCGTTCGGTCCCGCACGTATTTCTTAAAACGGGATATCTCTCTCGTCTTCCCTTCGGGGCCGTGTAAACGAAGCCATTCATAAGCTCGTTGCACATTGTTCTGATTCGCATTGTAGCGTTTCAAAATGGCAAGCAGAGCTTCATCCTCGACCCCTTCGGTCGGGAAAAAAGGACGATTCAATTCCGAACGTTTGGTAACAAGATCCGGGGCATCGTCGGGAAGCGGGGCATACTTTGGTTCGACTTTCTTCGCCCCTTTCACTAGCCGCTTTTTCGGAGGCACTTTCGTATTGATTGCTACCTGGTGGATTCCGGGAACCAGATAGATATCCTGTTCAACGACCGAAAACCCTTTCCCCCTCACCGCAAACTCCGCCCGAAGCTGATCGTTCACACGCAACAGGCCGGCGGCATCCCCATCGTTGTTGCTCGCCCCCCGAATGTGGAATCGATAAAAGCCGTGCTCCATTATCTCCAAACTTTCATAGAGAGTCATTTGACCAACACTCAGAGAATAGCCCTTACTCCCGTCGGGAAACTTTCTAACCACCGCCCCGCTTTCGGTGATCAACATTTCCTCCGCTTCCAGCTTCCTCTCCGCTTTTTTGGCATCCAGAGATTGGAGAGCATCGACCGCCAGTTCCGCCGCCGAGAAATATTTCTCCATTTCTGAAGGTGTTAGGAAAAGATTATCGCGATCATTGGTGAAACCGCTTTTGCCCTCTCCATCCAGGGAAAGAATTCTTCCCGGCTGCATATCGATCCCTAACAAATCCCGAATCGTATTATTGTATTCGATTTTAGTCAGCCTGGGCAAGGTCACGTGACCGGCATGAGGATTGGCCCGCCAGTCAATCGGATTCACTTTTCCCGTCAGCAGCTCAATAATTTCAACATACTGAGCCTCAGTCGGGGACGGCTCCTTCGGAGGCATCTCCCGGCTCTCCAACTGCTCAATGACCGATAGCCAGACTTCGTCATGAGCGGGGTCAAAATCTTTCTCCACGCCATCAAAACGGATATCTCCCTTTTGCTTTTCGGGACCATGACATTGAACACAATGTTCCTTTAGAAATGAAAACAGCTTGTCGTCGGCGCCGGCAGAAAACGCCGTCCCAATAAAAACCAGGCCAATAGTCAGAATTCGCACGAACATTTCTTACGCGATCAAAAAAAGGTTGCGATTGACGCATACACGGAAATTCGATACGTCTGAGTAAGGGGAAGTTCCGTACATCAATTCGGGAGGACCTATCTGTTAATTAAACTCAAACCACTAAAAATAGTCTTATTATGTTAATCCTTGGAGGAATTCTTTTAGCCATCGCTTGTATCTGCGGTCTTATTCTCTACATCATCAGCTTGATGAAAACGTTTAAATCAGGTGAAACCATCTGGGGCGTTCTCACCATCTTCTTTTCGCCACTTGTCCCCGTGATTTGGGGCTTCATGAACAACGACAAGAAGCTTTCCATCAATTGGATCATCGTCACAATTCTCGGAATCGTGGGATATGCAATCCTTGTCTTTGGGCTGATTTCACAGGCACAAAACATGCCTGAGATTCAAGAAGCGCTGCAAAACGCAACTCAGCCTCAGTAGGATTTTTCCTACATGATCTAAAGATCACTTTCAAAAGCGGCCTCCTTTGGGACGGCCGCTTTTTTTGTGGGGCAATCACAAACAATCCTTGGCCGCTTCCACATCGCGACCAATCTGAGTCTTCAATTCCTCAATCCCCTCGAACTTCTGCTCGGCGCGAAGGAAGGAAACAAATTCGATTTCCAACTCCTCCCCGTAAATTTCATGTTCCAATCCGAAAAGGTGAACCTCAAGCAGCCGCTTCACCTTTCCTCCCTCCACCGTTGGCCGATACCCTAAATTCCCGACTCCATCCCAGGAATCACCGTATCCTGTGGCCCGGACGGCATAGACTCCAGTCGGCGGCAACTGCTCGCTGTGAACGGTGAGATTTGCCGTTGGAAATCCAATCGTCCGGCCGAGTTTACGCCCTTCGATCACAGTTCCGAAAACGGTGTAGCTTCGTCCCAGAAGAGTTTTCGCGACCTCGAAATCACCAGCGGCCACCGCCTCCCGAATCCGTGTGCTACTCACTTTCATTCCATCGACCAGCACTGTCTCGACTCCGTTGACGGCGAATCCATGCTTCTCTCCCAGCTCTCGCAGCAACTCAACATTTCCTGATCGGCCTTTTCCAAATTTCCACGATTCGCCGACAGCGATACTGCCGACCCCTCCTTCGGAGGCAGCCTCTACCAATGCCTCGATGAACTCCCCACCCGGTTGCTCAGCAAACTCGCGGGTAAAATTCACCGCGAGGACGTGACGAATCTTCAGATATCGTTCCAGAATCTGCACCTTGTGAGTAGTGGCCGTTAAAAGGCGGGGCGCATTTTGCGGCGAAAGAACCTGAACAGGATGGGGATCAAACGTAACCACGACCAGATCGCCACCAGATTCAGACTGATCCCGGGTTTCACGCGCCGCACTGATCACCGCCTGATGCCCGTGATGAACACCGTCAAAAACCCCGATCGCGAGATGCAAAGGACCTCGTAATCCTCCAAGGTCTTCGATTTCCCGCAGCAGCTCCATCGTTTACGCGTCCTCTCTGGCGAGGAAAAAATCAAGCCCCGCGGAGACGGGACACATCCGGAAGACTCAGCAGTTTTTCAAGAATTGAATCGCGCTCACCATGTTTCAGTTCGTCGAAAGTCACGGAAGTCGTCAGATCGAATTTACCGGAACGGGTCCGGCGCAATGCGGAAAGGTGTGCACCACAACCGAGCTTCTGCCCGATATCGTGAGCATAGGTTCTAACGTAAAACCCTTTCGAACACCGAACGGTGAACTTCACTTCCGGCAATTCGATACCATCAATCTGGTAGTTGTAGACGTGAACGAATCGGGGATCGCGCTTCACCTCTTTTCCCTGACGGGCCAGCTTATAGAGAGGAACTCCATCCTTCTTGATCGCGGAAACCATGGGAGGCATCTGGTAGAAATCGCCTTTAAACTCATCGAACGCCTCGCGGATCTGCTCTTCAGGAAAATCGGAAACTTCTTTCTCTTCTTCGACCGTTCCTTCGGCGTCCTGCGTATTGGTCGTCTGCCCAAGAGTCAAAGCTCCGACATATTCCTTATCCTCCGCCATCAGCAGGTCCTGTATCTTCGTCGCTTTTCCAATCACGAGAATCAGCAAGCCGGTCGCCATTGGATCCAAAGTTCCGCAGTGACCGATTTTTTTCGTATTCAATGCACGTCGAGCCACTGCCACAACATCGTGAGATGTCATGTCCTGACCTTTGTCTACAAGCAGTACACCGTTGATTGGATTTGGGTTCGCTTCCATTTTCAAAAAAATTCTTTTTCCCGGCGGCAACTCCGACGGGAGCGCGAAAAGTATCGCGGGTCACTGAAAAGTGAAGCGGTTTGTTTGGAAAAGAACCCGAGTCAGTAGGGTCCAATTGTTCACCTAAATGGGTTAAATCGAAAAAAGTTACGATTTATCCAATCAGAATGCCTTCGCATTCGATTCCCTTCATGAAAC
>CAJXQE010000039.1 GCA_913058215.1 uncultured Verrucomicrobiales bacterium | reverse complement strand
CTACACTATCCTCTTCGTCGGCAGCGTCAGATGTGTATAAGAGACAGCGTGCAGATTCGTCAATGGGGTTTTTGCCTCATACTTCACCAACTGACCATGCTTCATCCCAAGTCCGTTCCCACCCGCCAGAAGCAGTGGGTAGTTGTTGTTATTGTGGGTGTTGCTGTTGGAACTTCCGTAAAGCACGAGGGTGTGATCGAGCAAATTACCATCAGCTTCTTCAGTCGTCTTCAGTCGGGTCAAAAAGTGGGCCAACTGCTGCGCGAGATATTGATCCCACTTCGCCAAGGCTTCGGCACCACCTTTTTTGTTCCAACCATGGGCCAGCGAGTGAATTTTATTTCCAAAACCCAGCAGTTGCGGGAACTGCCCCGCCACTGAAGTCGCACCATTCATATTGCCGAGCTGATAGGTTGCGACGCGAGTTGAGTCGGTCTGAAAAGCGAGGAAGATCAAATCATACATCGTCCGGATGTATTCCTCCGGTGAATTGTGATCCGAATCCAGATGCAGGTCCGAGGCATCGACTTCCGGTTTGGGGATATCCAGCCACCGCTGCGAACGGTCGACCCTCTTTTCAATCGAGCGGACAGAGTCCAGATACTCGTCAAATTTCTGTCGATCCTGATTCCCCAGATTTTTGCGCACTGATTTGGAATGATCCAGCAGAAGGTCGAGCATGCTGCCGGAGTTCTTCAATTCCTGCCGCTGCTTTTTCATCGAATCAGCATTCGTCCCAAAAAAACGTTCAAAAATCAAACGCGGTCGATTGTGGGCCGGGATCGGTTGCCCGTTTCTGCCGAAAGAGAGAGTACTGGAACGAGTTGGTTCTCCGACGCCGCCGTCGGTCGACATGGTCAGGGAGGAGTATCGTGTCGCTTCCCCGAAATGTTTGGCGGCAAGCTGATCGATCGAAACGGAATTCCGGAAAGATCCACCTTTGAACTGGGCCCCCGTCAGCCAGATATCCGCGGTATCGTGACCTCCCATGGATCGACCATTCGGGTGGGACAACCCTTGCAGAAAAGAGAGATCATTGCGAAGCGGCTCAAGGGGTTTCAGACTTTCCTTGAATTGAAAATCTCGACCTTCCCCCTGTGGCATCCATCCCCACTTTTCATCGTCCGAACCCGGCTTTGGATTCATAGCACCGTAGGGAAAATAAACAGCACACATTCGTTTGGGCCGGGCGATTACGGATTCGTCTGCACCCATGCATTCCAGAAACGGGAGTGCGAGACAGACTCCGGATCCCCGGAGAAAAGTTCTACGATTGAGTTGCCATGGTTTCCTGCTGCTCATGATTGCTTTCCTTCCTTACTATTTGGTTTGGAATAATTCGCTGGCTGTGATCGCCTTTATCAAAGGCCGGAGCCGGTATTCCGATGCGATATATTCTTTCATCAAAGTGTCGATCGCTTCTTCGTCTTCGAATTCCAGTGATCTTCCCAGAGCATAACTGCTCAAACGTGAAACCACCGCGCGGGAGAATTGTTCCTTTCGGTGTTCTATTAAATATTTCTTCAAGCCTTCCACACCATCGACCTCTTTTCCGTCGGGCAAAGTCGCACCTGAATCCACGGGATGAGTGGTGAACTTGTTCCTTCCGGATTTTCTCCGAATTTCGTCGCGCCAGTTTCCGACGGCATCGAAAGCTTCCAGCGCAATCCCCCATGGATCGATTCCACGATGACAATCGTCGCAGGCGGGATCTTCACGATGAATTTCCAGCTGTCGTCGAATCGGCAATTTCTCGAAATCCGGATTCTCCGAATCGAGGGCCGGAACATTAGGCGGAGGCGGCAAGGGTGGATCGTCCAGAAGTCGCTCCCGAAGCCAGACAGCCCGCAGGATTGGATGCGAATCCTCACCTGTGGAATTCCCCAGCAAAATGCTCGCGTGTGTGAGAAGTCCCCCGCGTTTTGAATCGGCAGGCAATGCAACACGTTCAAAGCCTGTACCGCGCGGACCATCTTCTATTCCGTAGTGCTGGGCCATCCGGGCGTTCACCATCACAAAATCGGAGTCAATCAGCTGGAGTGTGCTCAAATCTTTCTGCAAGACTTCGGCAAAGAAATGCTGCGTTTCTTTCTGCATCCACGGCTCGATGCTGGTGTCCCAGTCGTCGTAATACTCCGGATTCACTGCGACACGATCGACAGAGGCGAGGTCGAGCCATTGATTCGTGAACTGTTCGACAAACTGCCACGACTTTTCATCGCTCAACATCCGGTCAATCTCTGCGGACATTGTTTCCGGGTTTCTTAGTTCGCCGCTAGAGGCCAGATCCAAAAGACGATTATCCGGCATTGTCGACCAGAGGAAATAGGATAGCCGCGAAGCCAGCTCAAAATCCGTGAGCGGAATACCCTCTTCTCCGTTCCCTTCTTCGGGTTCGATCAGGTATAGGAAATCCGGAGAAACCAGGACCAGGGCGAGGGTTTCGCGGAGGGCTTCTTCAAAGGTGTCCACATTCGGGCGGATCTTCGAAAATAGACGCAGCATCGATTTTACTTCCGCCCCTTCGACCGGCCTCCGGTAGGCACGACGCATGAAATTCGCGACGACCTCTTCGGCATAGACCAGTTCTCCCTTTTCGCGATTCTCCGGGGAGATCAAAATCCGGCGATGCGGCTCCGGTGGCCACGCATCAAATACCGGACCGATAAATTCGACGGACTCAATCACGATTTTGGGAACATCCGGATGATCGATCCACTCCGTCTTCTTCACCGTTTTTATTTTCTCAACGCCCTTCTTGTTTTTCGTTACCTGCTCCACTTCGATCTGACGTCTGTCCTTTCTCTTTTTTCCGTCAGTGAATTCGTTAGTCAGGGAAATGAGCTGTCCGGGATATTTGCTTTGAGTCCGGGTTTGAACAGGAAACTGCTCCATGCGACCGCGAAATTCGTAGACTTTGGATTCTTCGCTTGTGACATCAACCAGTCCGAGATCCTTTGAGGGAAACTGGGTATCCGCCCGATATCCGAACACCGCTTTCATCTGAGGAAACGCGGCTCCATCCACCAACTCGGCCCGGGCTTTTATCCGGACAACAAATTCACCCTCGTCCGGAAACTTCTCGAGCTTCGCAAGAAAACTTCCGCCGATCCCGAGTCGATCCGTAAAATTCTCCCGGCCTTTCCCCTGACTCGTTTTGGTAATTGTCGCCGAGATTTTTTCGGGAACCGGTCCGGTCACAATCGCCCGGGCCAATCCTTTCCGCGCTGCATCCAGATAATATTCCAACTGCAAAGGCGACATACTCAAAACAGCACCGTTATTTTTGAACCCCTCTTCTGAAGGAGTATCCGGCGGCAAATTGGCATCGTATTCCGCACGAATACCGAGAAGGTCAGACATCGTGTTTCGATACTCGACCCGGTTGAGGCGACGCAAAACAATTTCGCCCCCTGCGGATTTTTGGGAAGCTCGCGCCGTTTTAATTTCCTCGCGGATCCACCCCGTCACCACCTGACGTTTTTCCGAACTCAACTCAGGCTCATCGTCCGGAGGCATTTCTCCCAGATTCAGATTATCGAGAACGTCGTGCCAGGTTTCCGCAGCGGGCCGGTCTTTGAGCAGATCGGTCGACAGGGTATCCAGCCTGAGATCAGACTTCTGTTTATCCGGTCCATGACATTTGAAGCAATGCTCTTCCAAAACCGGACGCACATCACGCTCATAATCGATCATTTCCGCTGCCTGAAGAACGGAGGCGGGAAAGGCAATGAGAACAATAGTGGAAGCGACAGATTTCAAGGTGGCAGATATTACCATCGAAAAACGGTCCAACAAGTGCGCGACTACGCGCCCAACAGGCAAGCATTGGCATCTCTACGCACCCCATTGACGCCCCCCTGACCAATGCGCTATACTGGCGATTCTCGTTCTATCGCTCCCTCAACGAAATGATACGGAATCAAAAAAACAAAATCAGCTGGGTCATTGCTGCTCTGGCTGCGGTGTCCGCCTTACTCTTTTTCTGTTTTCCACGCAATATTCCGGGGGAGAATCCGGAAGGAAAAACGGAAGAATCCTTGCCCGAAAGGAGTTCGGCTGTCAGCGAATCAAAACCGCTTTCCGATCCTGAGGGATCGCTGAATAAGGAATCTGAAACTCTGCTCAAGCGCGACATTGCTCAGGAAGAGGTAAAACCGGGAAACTACCCCCTGCCTCTCGAAGTCAGGATGGTAGAGAAGGCCACACTCATTGACGGGCCGCCTCTGAAGCCACGGAAACCATTGCCCAAAGGAAACCTGCGCCTTCCTCCCGGCAAAGACATTCAGATCACGATCAAATTCTCCGATGAACTTCTGGCCCGGGCCCAACCCGGAGGAACCCTGAGCCTGAACGCCAGTGCAATTCCGAAAAATCTGGCGGACTTGTCTCTGAAATATCCTGTTAGCTTTCGCCCCGTTTTTGATCCGAACACTGCGGGCAAACTCGCAAAGCTCAAAAAGCGGGCGGCGGAAAATTCCGGAAACACTCAGCCCGATTTTCAGGGCACAGTCATCGCGCAGATCCCAGATTCAGTAAAACCGGAGGAGCGCTTAGAAATTGCACGGGCGTTTCAAAGCCTGGCACAGGTCGAGTATGTTGAATTGGAATCCCTGGATCAGCCCCCTCCTCCCCCGGGAGATATTGCCCCGACCACTCCTGACATTGTTCATCTCCAAACCTACCGGAATTCTGAGAGTTCCGCGGGCGGTGTCGATTCAGATTACGCTTTCAGCCGGAACTTCAAAGGCCAGGGCGTTCGTTTCTCTGATTGTGAATACGGCTACAACGCTGCGCATGAAGATCTCGTCGACAGCGATATCACCAATTCTTCAAACGGCCCGATTCATGCAAACGTAGCCGCCAACGGATGGGACAAACACGGAACAGCAGTACTCGGAGTTGGCGGATCGACCGAAAATGCTTATGGAGTGACGGGTATCGCTTCGGAAGCAGAGATTCATTTTTATTCCGAATGGACTACAGAGCCGGGACGGCGAACTGCAGCTGTGACCGGTGCGATTGCAGATTCCGCCTTTGGCGATGTGGTCCTGCTCGAGATGCAAACCACAGGAGCTAATGGCGAATATGGACCTGCAGAGTACAACTCGACAATTTGGAATTTGGTAAAAGCGGGAACCGATGCCGGCGTCATTGTTGTCGCAGCGGCGGGCAACGGAAACGAAGATATGAACACGTCTGCCTACAATGCCTATCACGCCCGGGGAGACAGCGGGGCGATCATTGTCGGGGCGGGATCCAACAGCAGTACCCACACCAAACTTAGCTTTTCCACTCACGGCGACCGGGTCAATATCCAAGCCTGGGGAACGAGCGTTTATTCCACCGGATACGGATCCTATGCCACTTATGGCGACGACATTAATCAACGCTACACCCGCAGCTTCAACGGAACCAGCTCTGCAAGTGCCATCAGTGGGCCTAGCGTCACTGTAATTCAATCCTTTTGTGAACAGGCCCTGGGTTACCGACTCGGCCCGATCCAGATGCGTGACCTTCTCGAATTAACCGGAGAGGATCCCTCCAGCGATCAGGGTATTGGACGCCACGTGAACATCAGGAATGCGATTGAATATTTTGCTGCTCCGACAAATATCACCGCTTCAGACGATCAAGCCGGCCGGATCAATGTGGCCTGGAGTGCCTCTCCCAATGCCACGGGGTATCGCATTTATCGAGCAGAAACCGACTCACCCGAACTTGCCGAGGAAATCGGGAGCACTGCCTCGCTTGCATTCTCTGACACGCTTGTCCCTTCCAGCAGTAGTCAATGGTATTTCGTTCGTCCCGTGACCCCGTTCGGCCAGGGAGAATGGAGTGCCTCGGATTCCGGAATCATGAGCTCCGAAGATATCGATCTCTCCTTCGAGTCGGATACAGGAGCTTCGGATTTCGACGATATCACTGGTAATAATACGCCCATGATTTCCATCAGGACGTTCGCTGCCGGCCCCATTACGGTTTCCAGTGATGTCAGCGGGCAAGTCGGCAGCGGAAATGCCAGCGGCCCGGGAATCTGGCCAATTACGGTTTCCCCACTGCCCGATGGAGTCCATTCGATCACGGCCACTTCTGAAGGTGACCCGTCTTACAATCCACTGACCATTACGATCGATACGGAAAAGCCGATCATCACTTTGACCAGAGAGTCCAGCCAGTCGTCTACCACCACTGGCGGACCAATCGATTTCACTATCAATCTGCTCGAAAACCCCGGTGGGTTTGATGCTTTGGATATCCTTCTCAGTGGCGCAGCATCCCCTTCCGGTTTAACTTTGACCGGCGGTCCAAGCTCCTACAATGCATCAATTTCTTCCGTCGCGAATGAAGGTGATGTCAGGGTCACTGTCCGGGAGGGTGCAGTTGTTGACCTCGCTGGAAATGCGAGCGAGGAGACCGATTCTCAGATCAGTCTGGTAATCGTCGACTATTCGACCGACAGGCCTCTCTCTCTTGACGGAGAAAGCACCGGGGCAATCAGTGGATGGCTCGAAAATGGCGACAGTGACATTTACACATTTGTCCTTACGAGCGCGATGCACCTGACCATCGAATCGACCGGCACACCAGATACTATAGGAACCCTCAAAAATGTGGAAGGGCGGGTCTTGAACTCTCCGGGAGCAGATGATGACCTCGGGGAAGGATACAATTTCATGACTCAGACTGCACTCGGACCAGGCAGATATTTTCTGGAAATCATCAGTAAGGAACCTGCAGCTTCCGGCGCCTACGACCTGAGTATTACCGGAGGCGCAGCCGCAGTTTCTCAGCCGGATGTCCTTGTCGGGCCACTGGGCAACGGGATTTACAAAACATTGGCAGGTCAAATCCAGAACATCAGATCAAAGAAAGCCCGAGCTGTATCCGGATTCGTAGCAATTGAAAACGACGGCGACATTGAAGAAAGTTTCAAAATCAGCGGATCGAGAGGAGATAAATATTTCAAGGTATCCTATTTCTCCAAAGCAGAAAATGTGACTGGCGGACTGCTTTACGGATATCAAGACACCGGCCTTCTCGCCCCCAATTCTGGACCTGAATCCATTCGGGTCGTCGTGAAGCCTAACAAACGAAAGCTCACCAAGAAGACACGAAGAGGAAAGAAGTTGCTGCGCAAAAAACTAAACCTGACCTTCCGGGCCAGCTCTGAGCTTGGAGAATTCGATCTCGGACAGTTACGAATTCAGGTGAAGTAGCCCGCAAAGTGGAATCCCGCTGAATGCGGGTAGTCTTCCCTGATTCTTTACCCGATTCTTTCACGCGCAACGGCGGCATTTTTTTCAATCGTCTGCCAGTCCTGTGCCGCGATTACTTGTCTGGGGGCAAGCCAGCTGCCACCGACGGCGATGACGTGGGGATTTTCCAAATAGGTATTTACGTTCTCCAGATTCACTCCACCAAGAGGAATGAATTTGGGAGAAAGGTGAGCAAAGGGGGCTGCAATATTATTTAAATGAGGCAGCCCCCCGCTCGATTCTGCAGGAAAATATTTCAGGATCTGGCAATCAGCTTCAATCATCGACTGATCGATATCTGTCGGGGTCATAATACCCGGCGCAAAAGGCAGCCCCTTTTCTTTCGCCTGCCGCATCACATCCAGGTTTACCGCGGGAGCCACCCCGAAATGCGCGCCTGCATCCACGACCTCATTAACTTGAGTGCCAGTCAGAATTGTACCGATTCCTGCAGTCATTTCCGGAACTTCCTCACGAATCCTGCGAAGAGCACCAATCGCCGCCGGAGTTCGCAGGGTCAGCTCCATGATGTTCACGCCTCCGCGCAGAAGCGCCCTCGCCAGCGGAACGGCATCACTTTCTTCATCGATTACAAGAACAGCGATTAGCCGTGATTCAGCCAATTGGATTCCAACAGTGGATTCGAGGGTCATTAAGCTCATGTAAATAAACAGGTTTCGAAGTCTTCGGATCGAAGAGTTTTCTCTTTATCCGAACGCAATCTAACTCGCGAATTCCACGATTGGTTGCGTTTTTCCTCAGAAACGCCGAAATTAGCCGCCCTCTCAACTGATTCCTCACGGAAAACGTAATTCTTTACTACCCTATGATCTCATTCATCAATGCTTCAAAAAGAACGGCAGCCGCAGTTTTCCTGCTCATAGTTCTGCAGGTCACTTGCTCCGATGCTCAACAGGGAGACCGGAACGGTCACAACATGAAACCGCCACCGGCTCACTGGAAAATTCCGGATGCCCCTGTTCTTTCACCCGAAAAGGCGATGAAGAGTTTTGCGGTCGAAGACGGGTTCAGTATCGAACTGGTCGCCTCCGAGCCGATGGTCAATGATCCGGTTGCGATCGCTTTCGATGGATCCGGTCGTATGTGGGTGGCGGAAATGCGCGGCTACATGCCCGACATCGAAGGGAAAACAGAACTGGAAACTCCCGGCCGGATTTCCATCATCGAAGACACCAACAACGATGGGAAAGGCGATAAGCACACGGTCTTTCTTCAGGATGTGCTTCTTCCGCGAGCTCTTTCGTTCTTCAACAATGACAAGTCCCTGCTCTTTGCCGACAACGAGAGCCTTTTCGAAATCGAAATCCTGATCGACGACAAAGGCAACATCACTCCCGGCGAAAAGAAGATGGTCGACGAAAAATATGCTTCCGGGGGCAATCCTGAACACAAAGCCAACGGTCTCCTCTATGGTCTCGACAATTGGCTCTACAATACGAAATCCAGCGATCGCTACCGCAGAGTGGACGGGAAGTGGATCAAAGAAAAAACCGAGTCCCGCGGTCAGTGGGGAATCGCACAGGACAACTACGGACGGATCTTTTCGAATACCAATTCCAACCTGATATCAGCGGAGGAAATCCCTCCCGGCACCACCATTCGAAATCCGCATCACGATTTTTCCAGCGGTGTCACCAGCAAAGTTAAAGATCAGCGGGTGTGGCCTTCACGAATTACCCCGGGTGTGAACCGAGGCTACATGGACGGCGTTTTGACAAAAGATGGCTACCTGGCAAAACCGACCGCAGTCTCCGGCCTCGCGTTTTATCGTGGCGATCAGTTTCCTGCTGAGTATATCGGCAATCTGTTCATTCCTGAACCTTCAGGAAATCTGGTGAAGCGTCTTGTGCTCTCTGAGAAAGAAAATGGATTCCGGGAGATCAAAAGCGCCTACGAAGGGAAAGAGTTTTTCACCTCCACCGATGAGCGTTCCCGCATCGTCGACGCATTCACAGCCCCGGACGGAACTCTTTACCTGCTCGACATGTATCGCGGTATCATTCAGCACAAGGTTTACATGACTTCCTTTCTTCGCGCCCAGGTCGAAGAAAGGAAACTGGACCAGCCGGTTGATCGCGGTCGCATCTGGCGTGTCGTCCACAACAAAGGAAAAAAGCGGGGACCAAAACCGAACATGGCAGCAGAGAGCTCGCTTGAGCTGGTTGCGCATCTTTCCCACCCCAACGGCTGGTGGCGCGATACAGCGCAGCGACTGATCATTGAAAGGGGCGGTGATGAGGCGACCAGCGAGCTGAAGAAATTGATTTCTGAATCGCAAAAATCGCTCGCGAAGATTCATGCCATGTGGACCCTGGAGGGATTGCAGCAAATCGATGCAAAAGACATTTTAGTCGCCACTAAGGACAAGGACCCAAGGGTGGTTGCCGAAGCAGTTCGAGTCGCTGAAGCGTTGGTGGACACAAACCATTCGCAGGCCACTCTTATGATGTTGAGCAAAATCAGGGACACGGAAAATGTCCACGTGAAACGTCAGCTCGCAGCGACGCTTGGTCAGTTTGCACCAAATGGAAACCAGGCTTTGGCCACTCTGCTCAAGAAATCAGAAAAAGACAATCTGCTCATTGACCTCGCCATCAGCGGATCAGCCGATCACGAAATGGACCTCTTCAAGGCCCTGCCTGATTCGCATCCCGCCAGAATTGCTCTTGTCGATGTGATCGTGAAACGAAACAAGCAGGAAGAACTTACCCGGCTTCTTACGTCCATTTCCAGCTCTGGAGAATTCCATCGCCTCTCCAAGTCCGCAGTCGGAAATCGCAGAGGAGATCTCATTGTCAGTCTGCTGGATCGCGTTTCTCAAGAGTCCACAGATGAGAAACTGCGATCTGCGGCCATCAAAGGGATGCTCGAGGGCGGGAAGAAAAAAGGCTTCAAAAGCCTTCCCGTAAAAGAACTTCACTCAATCTTTGCTTCAACAGATATACCCAAAGGAATCTCCAAGGATGACCTGACAAAAGCCGGCAAACTTTTCAAAAAAGGCTCGGGCAAAGAAATCGTCTACCTGAAAACCGATGCTGACAAAAAGCAATACAAGCTCGGCGAGACTCACTACCAGCGAGTCTGCCTCGGTTGTCACCAGATCCACGGAAAAGGGCAGCAGTTTCTTGCGCCACCTCTTGTAGATTCGGAATGGGTATCCGGATCGAAGAAACGCCTCGTTGCCCTTGTCATGGATGGAATGCAGGGACCGATCGAAGTCGCGGGGAAATTGTACAAGCTCCCCGAGATCCAACCTTTGATGCCCGGACTCCGCGCCAATACCGAATTCACCGACGAGCAGCTTGCCGCAATCATGACCTACGTTCGAAACGCCTGGGGCAACGGCGCCTCTCCAGTTTCAACCAGGGAAGTATCGGAGTATCGTAAAAATACGGAATTTCGCGCGCCCTTCACTGCAGATGAGGCGAAAAAGATTAAATAGTTGAGAAGAATTGAGAATCAAAAAATCAGCTCATGAGAGATTTTAGAATTTTTTCCTCAATTTCCCGATAAACCTAAATCTAATTGGAACTCAATAATGCCGCCTTATTTTTCCGAGATCGAGGGAGCTTTTCCACCGGGTAGCAATCAGCCATCCCGCTTTTTCGACCTGGTGTCCCGCTCGATCAATCCGAACCTGGAAAGCCTCATCGAGGAGGTAGATCAAAGCGACTATTCCCTCACGGATTGGGTCGAAGCATTGATCGAATTCGACAACTGGTTGAGCGCCAAAAATGTCGATATCCGGCCTTTCAACACCATGACGGGCTATATCCGATGCTGCACTGAGATGAATGCTCCGCAAATTAGTCTACCGACCTTAAAAGTCATTGTTCATCAATCACTTACCAAGTTTGGATTCGATGCCTCAAACGCCTCGCAAATTTGAGAAAATATAGTTTTTGCGAATACAATGGAGAAAAGTCTGGTAAAGAGGCCCTAAATGGTGTAGACTGTCGGTCATGTCAACGACACGTAGAACACGATTCTCAAGACGGGTGCCAGACCATGTAACCGATGAACTGGTTACGGTCCTCACGGATAAAAAGACCTTTGGATTCAATGACCTTTTTGAGGTTGTTTATGAAAATTTAAAAGCTCGTAATGCTGTCAGCGGTGGAGAAGAAATGCTCCGTCTGCGCGCTTACGAAAAGCTTCAAAACCTCGTTACTCGTGGTTTGGTTGAGAAAAACGGTAAAGAATACCGCGGACTCGACAACATCAAGGAAGCTTCCAGTGCCCACGTAGCTGCCAACAGCTAAACGGGTTACCCATAAAAGCTTTCCCTGTCCGTTCTGACGAATTTCCGTCTGGACGCGAAGAGGAAAACCCTTACATTCCGGTGCACTGACTTGAGGTTGGTGCACCGGATTTTTTTTAGTCATGTTACCCGATTACATTCCTGTCTTCATCCAGATCATTATTGCTTCTGGATTCGCAATTGCGACACTGATCGCCAGTGCTTTGCTTGGAAAACGCGCGTTCCGCAATCCAATTAAAGACTCCGCTTACGAGTGCGGAATGCTTCCCGTTGGAGAAGGTCAGGCCCGTTTCAGCGTGAAATTCTACCTCGTTGCCATGCTATTCGTCCTTTTCGATATCGAGGTGGTCTTCCTTTACCCCTGGGCAGTCGTTTACAAGGGACAAATTGATGCCGGGGCCACCGTGTTTTTCTGGAGCATGTTCAGTTTTGTCATGATTCTCGCAGTGGCCTATGTCTACGCCCTGAAAAAGGGAGCTCTTTCCTGGAAGAACTGAAGGTTCAGTCCCTCTTCTTCTTAGCTATTTTCAATTCATCCAGACATGGTTCACTACATTGCGCTCTACAAGCTGAACAAAAAGGCCAGCGAAGAAGTGCTCGAAGAGATGATTCGGATGAGCCGGACCCGCCTTCACCGAATCAACGAAGCGCACAATTTCCGCTCCGGCCGCAGCATTCGGGAGGAAAACAAATTTTCTTTCTTCCTTTCAGCGGACTTCGAAAGCCTCGATAAGCTGAAAATGTTCCAGGATGACCCGCAATATCTGCGGTTCGATTCCGAAGTTGTTCAGGAATACACCGCAGAATGCCGGGAGCTGCTCTACGAAACCGAGCCCGGCAAAGACCCGAAATATTCGTGATTACGGAGCGATTTCCCTCCTTCCTCACTTGACCGGACCGCAAGGACACGAAACGGTTCCCGATGAAGTCTTTTCTCCTTGGTCTTTTCTCAATCGGATGCCTCGCCTCTTTCGCAATTGCGGACACCGTTCTCGTCGAAGCCGAGTCTTTCGAGAATCCCGGAGGCTGGAAACTGGATACGCAGTTTATTGAGATAATGGGATCGCCCTATCTCCTCGCTCATGGGCTGGGAAAACCCGTCGAGGACGCCACCACCAAAGTCACTTTCCCCAAAGCCGGCAAATATCAGGCATGGGTCCGGACCAAAGACTGGGTCGCTCAGTGGGATGCCAAGGGAGCACCCGGGAAGTTTGAAGTAAAGATCAACGGCAAAGCGCTCACTCCGGAGAAGGCTTTTGGTACAAGCGGGAAAGACTGGCATTGGCAGCCCGCTGGAGAGATTGAGATACCCGGAACTGAAGCAGAAATTTCGCTGACGGACCTGACGGGATTCGGAGGGCGCTGCGACGCTATCATCTTTTCGAACGAGGCAGGATTCAAACCCGACAACACCAGCGAAGTTCTCCCCGCCTGGAGACGCAAAGCAATGGGACAGTCGGAAGAGATCACCACCGAAGGTCCCTTTGACATCGTATTCATCGGGGGTGGTTACGCCGGTGCCTGTGGAGCCGTCAGTGCAGCACGGATGGGAGCGAAAGTCGCCCTCATTCAAAACCGGAGCGTTCTCGGCGGCAACGGATCATCGGAAGTGCGGGTTTGGGCAATGGGGAATACGCCTCCCGGCTTGTATCCTGTTGGTGATATCGTCCGCGAATTCGAAGATGACGCCAAAGCTTCGCCGGGAACTTATGAAGAGTTCGAGGATCAAAAGAAACACGACATCGCTACAGCTGAAGAAAATCTTTCCCTCTTTCTCAATCATCACGCTTACGACGTCGAGATGGATGGTGAATCCAAGATCAGAGCCGTCCACGCCTTCGATACCCGGACCAACGCAATCCGCCGGTTCGAAGCACGCAACTTCTGCGACTCCACCGGGCACGGCACCATCGGCGTCATGGCCGGGGCCGATTCTGAAATGATCGATGGCGGCCGAATGGGAATGTCCAACATGTGGGCCTGGGCCAATACTGACTCCGCAAAATCTTTTCCCGAAACTCCGTGGGCGCTCGAGCTCGAGGAAGGCGACTTTCCTTACCCTCAAAAATTTCATGCGCAATGGTTCTGGGAGAGTGGCTACGACAAGCACCCTCTCCATGACCTTGAAGCAATCCGCGACTGGAATCACCGGGCAAGCTACGGGGCCTGGAACGCCATTAAAAATAAAGGCGCCTACGACCGCTATGATCAAAGCGGCAATACTCACAAAAATGCGGAAATGACCTGGCTCGCCTACATTGGCGGACCGCGTGAGACCCAGCAATTACTCGGCGACGTCGTCCTGACGGAAGAAGACATCGTTTCGAAAAAACCTTTTCCCGACGGCTGCGTCCTTACAACCTGGTCAGTCGACCTTCACTACCCGAAAGAACAGTATACGAAAAAGTTTCCGGACAATCCCTTCATCTCCTATGCAGTCCACGGCAAGGGTGTTGATCGGAAGAAGGGGTATCCCGTCCCCTACCGTTGCCTCTATTCACGAAACATCGAAAACCTGTTCATGGCCGGTCGCAATGTCAGCGTGACCCACAAAGCTCTCGGAACAGTTCGAGTCATGAAAACCTGCGGAATGATGGGAGTTGTCGTCGGCAAGGCCGCTGCGATTTCTGCACAGAACAATGTCAGCCCACGGGACGTTTACTACAAGCACCTCGCAGAGCTCATCGAATTGCTGAAGATGCCGGGTAATATCCGCCGGGAGAATCTCAAGAGTGATTTCCGCGAAGATCCCAATCTGCCAAAGCTTGAACAACCCGAGCTTGATTACATCCCACTCAACACGATCACAGGAATTGTGATTGACGATGATTCCGCTAAGCTTGTCGGGGAGTGGGCCCGCGGGACTGGTCTGAAAGGGCACATCGAGAACGGATACCAGTATGCCAGCACCCCGGGCAAGACTGCTACATTCCCGTTCACTGTTCCCAGGGACGGCGATTACGAAGTCAGGATTGCTTTTCAACCCCATCCAAACCGCTCCTCCAAAACACCGGTCACCGTTACCGGCGGAACCGAAGAGAAAACCCTGACCGTAAATCAGAAGATCGCGCCACCACTGGCGAAGGGATTTTACACCCTGGGCGCCTATGAATTTAAGAAAGACCGCGATGCTTCCGTTGTGTTCAGCACGGATGGGGTGGATGGGAATGTCCACATTGATGCCGTGCAGGTATTGCCTTTGAAAAAGGCGGAGTGAGCTTGCGCAGTATCGACCTTGTCAAGAAACACTACGGCCTGCCCTCCAGTAGCTTTCCGGTTCGGACCAAGGCGTCATCGGACCGCTTTCCGAAATGAGTTCCGGGATACTTCTCTGAAATATCCCGGTAACTTCTTCGGCACTCGATCAAATTCTCCAAACTCCGCTCTCCAGCTTCTTTGGCTAATGTCTCAAGGTAGAGTCGTTCAGCCTCTCTTTCAGGGATCACCGCCTTGTCCTTCACCACTTCTTCAACGATCTTCCTGACTGCGCGCTTTCCTTCTTCATCAGCAAAACGGGCGAAGGGCGCCACTGACATTGCTTTCAGTCGTATGTATTTTCGCTGCACTGGCATCTCACCTGTTTCGATTTCTTTCAAGGATCTCTCCACCCAGTCCAATGCCTTTGATTGCAATTGCCCTTTCGAATTCACCGCCACAGCAAGCCATTGTTGAATCGTTTCCGAATGATTGGGCGGCTCATGCCCGAGATCTTTCCATTCGTCAAAAATCACCTCACCACCCAGATCTTTAAATCGCAATAGCGCCTTATAGCTCATCCCAAGGTTTCCATCCTGCTCGCCAACCCCGATAAGAATTCTCTTGGGGAATTTGAAAGGAGCCAATGGAGTTTCGCCTTCGCGATCGAACACTCCCGCTCCGAGAATCATGGCACCATCTACCGTTGGATCACTTTCAGCAAACAGCCCGCTCACCCAACCACCCTTGCTGAATCCGCCAACGTAAGTAGCTATCTCTTTGCCTTCAAGGAACCCCGAAAGCTCCTCTCGAATCTCCTGAAATATTTTCATTTCCGCCCCTCTTGCTTCCTCCGAGTATTGAAACTGCCCCGATCCCAGAAAAGTCATTCCCACAAGAATCCACGGATCATCCTCATCAATATGTTGCCGGATAAATTCCAACTCAGGCCTGCCATTGGTTCCATGGTAGTAAAACAACATTGCAGCCTTCGTTTCTTTCTCGCCTAGGTCCAGTCCCGGAGAAACATAGAATTTCAGGGGACCCCGCAAGGCCTCCCATTCGACATCGTGCGTGAGCCCTCTGCTCTCAAAGCCCGCCTCAAAGCCCTCTGCCCTTGACGAGTTTGAAGTCAAAAACAGCAAAGCCCCGCCGATTAGTCCTGAAAAAAGTCCCGCTCTCATGCCGATCTGCGCCACACCTGCGCCTTGTCCATCATCGACTCCCTTTCTACAATCGTCCTGAAATTCTATGAAATATTTTCTTACCTTCATCGCCCTCTTTCTCCTGAGTCAGAACACCCGATCAGAGGAATTGCTCGCCGGAGTGGGTAAAGTCGATATCACGCGCCCTGGAGCCGATGCAGGTGACAATCCACTGTGGGCCAAGGCACTCGTTCTTAGCAAAGGGAAAACTCATGCAGTGATTGTCACGATTGACGCCGTAGCCATCGCCGAAATCGGAAGCATTAAGGATCCGTATTTGGCAAATGTCAGGGCAGCTTTGAAGAAGGATCCTGGAATTCCTGAAGAATCAATCATCATCAACGCGAGTCACTGTCATGGAGTCGTTGCCCTTGATGTCGAGCAGCGCACCATCGACGCAGTGCGCCAGGCATGGGCGAGTCGGGTTCCCGCAAAATCAGGAGTCGGTTCCGGTCACGAAGACCGCGTTATGATCAATCGGCGAATTCCATTAAAAGACGGAAGAACTACGGACGTTCGACATGCCTACTCTTTGCCGAACAATGACGACATTGACGGCGTCGGCCCTATCGATCCGGAGATCGGGATACTGAGAGTTGACCGCCTCAAAAATGACCAGCCGCTTGCAGTAGTTTACAACTTCGCAGTTCATCCGATCCAGGGAATTCCAAGCGGAGGCAACACCGCCGACCTTTCCGGATTTGCTTCAAACGCAATCGAAGCAAACCTCGGAGACGGAACCGCAATGGCACTCTTTGTTCAGGGCTGCGGGGGAGACATCAATCCCATTCTCTATAAATCGGTTACCAGACCGAGAGGCGGTGAAGACCTTGGGAATCAGCTCGGACTCAGCACACTTAAAGCGATTAGAGAGATCGAAACCCATTCGGATCCAGAGCTTACTATTACCAATCAAAAACTAAGCCTTCCCAGAGCCAAACTGGAGGCCCGTATTGGTGAAATGGAAAAGGAAATCGATATGCTTTTGATTTCACTGAAAGGAACGACTCTGAATTTCGAAACCTTTCTTCCACTCTATGTGAAGTATCACCTTTCCGGAAACTACCCTTCTGAGAAAGCCTATCGCTACCTTCAGGACGAGCTTTTGAAAAAAGACGACTGGAAGAAACTCGACGCTGACAACCGGAAGGCCATGGATGCCTACATGAAAAATATTCGATCGATGGAAGAGCTAACCCGCAAACAAGTGAATCTCGCTCTCCTGAAAAAACACAGCACCCGCAACAAGGCTGCCGGCGAAACGGTGGATGCCGAGGTCGCGGCATTGAGGGTCGGAGATTTTCGAATGGTGACCTTTCCTGCTGAACTCACCGTTCAGATCGGACTGAACATTAAAAAGGCCTCACCTCACGAGTCGACCTTCGTCGCCGGATACACCAACGGCTATCTCTATTACGCCGCAACTGCCCTTCAACTTCAAAATCGGGGTGGAGCTCAGGAAGACAGTGACTCTCTCCTCGCGCCGGAGTGGCAGCAGATGTTCGAAGAAAAAGTAAGCAGCCTCCTCAATGATCTCTGAAATAGGCAAGGACACGACCCGTCGTCGCTTCATCCAAACCGCGGGACTTGCCGCGAGCGCCTGTTCGCTTCACGGCGACGCCCACTCCAAACAGAAAGCAATCATGACTCCGGAAGAATCTCTCTCAAAACTGGTCGACTGTCTCGGAGGCCCCTGGCCTGCCCCCTGCCCCCTGAACCAACAAATAAGCGGGACCATTCAGAAAGATGGGTATCGCATTGAAACACTTACCTTTGATGCCGAAACAAACGATCCGATCCCGGCACACTTGTTAATTCCCGATGGCGTTTCCGATTCCTCGCCCGCCCCTGCCGTAGCAGTGTGGCACCAACATGGCGGACAGTATCATCTCGGTAAGAGCGAACCGGCCGGGCTTGATGGAGATCCAATGCATCACACCGGGCTTGCCCTCGCCAAACTGGGGTATGTCGTCCTCTGCCCGGATGCTCTTTGTTTTGAAGACCGTCAGGATCCCGCGAAGAAACTGTCCGGTGGGAAATTCGAGCGTTACGAGTTTTTGCGCTACGTCGTCAACGGAAAGTCCATGGCCTGGAAGAACATTCTCGATATGCGCCGAGCCGTTGACCTACTTGTATCCCGACCGGAAGTCGATTCGGAGCGACTGGGCTGCTATGGCCATTCAATGGGCTCAACCCACACCTGGTTGGTGGGACCTCACGAACCACGTTTGAAGGCTCTTGTCGCCAACTGTTGCCTTCCCACATACGCTGCCATCCACGACGAAAAAATCCTTCACTGCTTTCCCAACTTCGTTCCCGGGTGGTTGCAATATGGCGACACTCCGGAGATCGCATCCCTGGTCGCTCCACGGGCACTTCATCTCAACCTGGGCGAGACTGACGGAGGAAGCCCTATCAAGGAAGCAAAAGCTGGAGTTGAGCGAATCCGCGCGGCCTATTTGAATCAGGGAGCTGAAGAGAATTTCAGCGCATTCATTCAGCCGGACACGGGGCACGTCCTCTCACCCGAGATGTGGGAACAGACAAAGGCCTTCTTTGAAAAATATCTTGGGTAATTACTTTTTCGACTTCACCTTGATCCTAACTAAATTCAGGATTCCTTCTGAACTTCCTGATACACGAAACGTTCTGCTCCCGGGTTTCACCGCTGGCTTGATATCCATTTGATATCATGGACCTCCAACTTATCGGCATTCCATCCGTCCGTGTCATTGAGCTGGGTCCAGTTGGCCACCGAACTGGCATCATCGAACTCGTCACTCAGGGAAGCATATCTCTGTCCCAAAAGATCACTGAAAGATGCGACTGCACTTAGAAAAAGGACAAGGTGAAAAAGAAAGACATTCATACTCATCTTTTCTTGGGAATCCCTTAGGACCGGTTACACTGTCTTTGTCTTTTTTTTCAAGATTGATTTATGGAGCGTAAGGATTCCAATGCCAAGTTCCCCCAAACCAGATGGAGCGTCGTCCTGCGAGCTGCCGGCGGCGGGGTCGGGGGCGACAATGCCCTGGGCGAGCTCTTCCAGACCTATTGGTTTCCTCTTTATTCTTTTGCGAGGCGAAGCGGACATTCCGCAGCTGATGCCGAGGATCTGGTTCAGAATTTTTTATCCAAAGCGGTTGAGACCCACCTCTTTGCGAAAGCGGATATCGAGAAAGGCAAGCTTCGAACATTTTTGCTGACAACGTTTCGCCGCTTCGCCCGTGATGAGTATGAGAAAGCGAATGCGCAGAAACGTGGCGGAGGGAATGTGATCTCATTCGACGCCGTCGAAGCCGAGAATTGGTATGATCGCGATCAAATTGAAGGCGAGACTCCTGAGAAAATGTATGACCGTCAGTGGGCCGTCACCGTCTTGGAAAATGCAGTCAAGCGTCTCGAAGGTCAATGGGCTCAGAAAGGTAAAAACAAAGAATTCGAGGGCCTTCGACCCTTTTTAACAGGAACAGGCGATTCAGCGGACTACGAGAAGATCGGTCGGGAAATTGGAATGAAACCCGATACGGTGAAAGTCACAATTCACCGGATGAGAGCCAAGTTCAGTGTCGCGCTGCGTGAAGAAGTGCAGGACACCCATGCCGATGACAGCGATGTCGATGAAGAATTACGCTACCTGATACAATTACTTTGAGCGAAGAAACTGACAGCTCCGGCGAGCGACCTTCCACACGGCCAAAACTGGAAGGTCTCGATCTCCGTCAACTGATGGCGGAAGGGCTCAGCCCGGACACAGAGGACGATACGGCCCCGGAGATTGCCGGATTCGAAGTCCTGCGACCGCTCGGCGCGGGAGGAATGGGCAAAGTTTACCTCGCCAGGCAAATCAGTCTGGATCGCCTTGTCGCGATCAAGGTGCTGCCGATGGCGGAAGGATTCGCGACACAATTTCTGGATCGTCTGGAGCGTGAGGCGATGGCGATGGCAAAAATTTCGCACCCAAACATTGTCGGAGTTTATGACTTCATCAGGCTGAAAAATGCCGGGGCGGCGATCATTATGGAGTGGATCGACGGAGGTAATCTTCGCGAAATCCTGCTCCCTGAAAAGAAGCCGGTAAAAGATCTTAACCGGATTGTCGCTGTTATCCGGCAAGTCGCGGACAGCCTTGCCGCGGCCCATCGGGTCGGGATTGTTCATCGTGACGTGAAGCCCGAGAATATTCTAATCTCTCAGGACGGCGTCGTGAAAGTTTCCGATTTCGGATTGGCTCTTCCACTGGATGAGGAAGCCCATCGCATTACCGTGAGCGGAACATCGCTGGGAACTCTTGGCTACATGGCGCCTGAACAAATGGATGGTTCCCCGGTCGATGCCCGGGCAGATATTTATTCTCTCGGGGTGATTTTTTACGAAATGCTGACCGGTGTTCGCCCGCAGGGAAATTTCGATCCTCCCAAATCTCTTCGGCCGGGACTCCCTCCGCAATTGAACGATTTAACCCTCTTGACTCTTCGAACCAACCCTCTTCAACGAATCCAATCGGCTGAAGACCTCGCCGCCGCACTTTCCAGGAAAAGACAAAGTGGCCGCAGAGCATCTCTCGCTATCGTGACCGCTACAGGAATCGTGGCTGCAGTCGCGGGTGCCTACTACTACTTTCCCCAACTTGAGGGATTTAATCGGGAACCGGAAACGGAAACGGAAACGGAAACGGAAACGGCAGCGGCAGCTCCAGCGGCAGCGCCAGCGCCAGCGCCAGCGACGCAAAATCCCGAACTCCCTTCCAACAGCGAAGGCTTTTCGGACTTCTCAACGCATCCCTTGAAAGGCAATTGGTATCCCGAGAACAACAGATTCCGCTCTGGATCTGAAATTTGCATTTTGGAACTCGATACAGAGCTTCCGACCGACGGATTTCGGCTGACGGTGGATTTCACCCGACTCGGCGGGCAGTATTCAATAGCTATTTTTATGGGGTTTCATCAGCAAGGAATGGCCTCAGTCGAATTATCGGCATGGGAAGCGAAGCTGGGCGGGTTCCAGATGTTGAGGGATGACGACAATAAACTCAGGGACCTCCGCTCGATCCCTGAGTCTTTCCAATTTCCCTTGGAAAACGACCGACGATATCAATTGGAAGTGGTGCATCAGAACGGGGTGGTGACCACCAGCATCGATGGAAAGGAGTATCAACGCATCGACATCTCCGACCGCAGACTTAGGGTTACGGCTCCCTGGGAATGGTACGATCTGGAAAATGACGGCGAAGGTATTGCTCTTGCGATCGGTTCCTACCATAGCCCAACTGTTTTCCACTCCGTTCAATTATCAGCCTTGAAAGACGATTGAGTCGCATACTTTCCCACCCCGAACCGTCCTACTATCGAATCTTTTTTACCGATGAAGACGTGCTCAACTACCCACTCACTCTGGCTCACCTGCATAGCCGTGTCTCTTTCCTGTTGCCTCAATGCATATGCCGGAAAGCGGAATGCCCTCGTCATCGGGAACAATGAATACAAAAATGCTCGCGCTTTGGTAAATCCAAAGAATGACGCAACCTCGATGGCGAACGCACTGGAAAAGGTGGGCTTCGAGGTGGTACTTCGGGTAGATGCGGACCTGAAAACTTCCAAGGCAGCACTTCGCGAATTTATCGACAATCTTCCGAAGGTAAAATCACCGGACACGGTGGCATTGGTCTATTTCGCCGGGCACGGCGTCCAGATTGCCGGGCAAAACTATCTCATTCCGATAGACGCGACGATGGCCCGTGATTACGAGGTTCCAGACGAAACCGTTTCGATGGAATCCATTATTCGGGGCCTTGAAACAGCCGGTGCCGGACTCAATCTACTGATCCTCGATTCCTGCCGAAACAATCCTTTTTCCCGCTCCTGGCGCGGAACCCGTAGTGCAGACTCCGGCGGCCTGGCCATTCCTAAAGGCGCTCCTCAAGGGATGTTCATTGCATTCTCCACCTCTCCCGGTGACGTCGCCGAAGACGGCGAAGGGGAGAACAGCCCCTACACTGAAGCTCTTTTGAAGCATCTCCCCACTCCCGAAAAGTCTTTTGAGGAGGTGTTTAAACTGGTGGGCCGTGATGTTTCTGAAGTGACCGGCGGGGATCAGCAACCCTGGTTCAACAGCAAGTTCTACGGAAATTTCACTTTTGCCACGGAAGCCGGTGGCTCCACTTCGGATTCGATTGATCCAGGAATTGCTTCGGTGAAACGCCCCTGGAAAAATTCAATGGGGCTGGAGTTCATTCCGGTTCCGGGAAAATCTGATGTTCTTATGGCTCGAACGGAAACGAGAGTTCGGGACTTTCGAAGCTTCGCCAACGATTCCGATTTTCAGGCATCGGAGGGCGCCCACATTTTTAAAGCAGTGGAGAAGGAGGGCGGCGGATTCACCACGGACTGGGTCCTCGACAAAAAAGCATCCTGGGAATTGCCGGGATTTGCGCAAAGCAGTAATCACCCCGTTTCTTGTGTGAACTGGCGGGATGCCAAAGCTTTCTGCGCATGGCTCTCGAAAAAAGAGGGGCGCACCTACCGCCTGCCAACTGACAGCGAATGGAGTGCTGCCGCCAACACAGGGACGAAGTATCCGTGGGGGAATGAGTTTCCTCCAAAGAAAGATGCAGGTAACTACTGGGATCTGCAGGCAATCAAGAATCTTCCCGGGCGTTGGGAAAAATCAGTGTTCAATGGGCACCCCTACGATGACGGAGCAGAGCGAACTGCGCGGGTAGGGAGTTATCCTGCCAATCAAAATGGGTTTTTCGATCTTGGCGGCAATCTCTGGGAATGGTGTGAGGATGCCTATAAAGTCACCATGAACGATCCGGCAGTGCTGGCAGCGCATCCGGTCTTGAATGAGGAAAAGGCTCCGGATGGAACCCCCCACCGTGTAATCAGGGGAGCCGCCTGGGACAATTTTATCGAAGCCAACCTGCGCACCGAGTTTCGTGACTTCGACGGCCCGGAACGTCGCGATGATGACTACGGATTCCGCGTGGTTCTGGAAATCGACTGATCTGGAAGCCCTCTTTCCACAAAAAAAGACCCCGCAAAAACGACCGAAGTCATCTTTGCGGGGCCTGTGTTAAATCAATGAAGATCTTAAAGAAGAATTACTCTTCTTCGCCACCGTCCTCAGCCGGAGCTTCTTCAGCTTCCACTTTAGGCTCTTCGGTCTCAGCTTCCGCTTCGACTTTAGGCTCTTCAGCTTCCACTTCCACTTTGGGCTCTTCGGCCTCAGTTTCAGCTTCCACTTTAGGCTCTTCGGCCTCTACAGCCGCTTCCGCTTCAACCGGGGCAGCAGCCGCGCTCTCGCCGCCTCCACCTTTGCTTCCGGAAATCTTGAGCGATTTTCCCATATAAGTTTTCCCGTCGAGAATTTCCAAGACACGCTGTGCCTCTGCGACAGAACTCATGGTTACGGCAGCAGAAGTTGCTTTGCCTTCGCCGTCTTTGGAAATCGCGCAAGCGCTCATGGTTCCGATTCCCCGGAACACATCAACAAGGTCATCTTCAACCAGCTTGGGATTTACATTTTCGATATTGAGCTCAGGGGAAGAAACTACCTCAACATCTTTCTTTTTGAAATCCTGGGGCGATGAACTACCGCGACGCTCTTCACTGCGACGGCTTCTTCCTTCACGACGAGGGCCGTCGTCATCACGACGGGAGTCATCACGACGGGAGTCGTCACGACGGGGGCGGTCGCCACTATCACGACGAGGGCGGCGCTCTTCTCCGGAATCGCTATCGCGCGAAGGACGATCCGATGAGCGCTTGTCAGCTTTGGCACCGTTTACGATCAGCTGTCTTCCAGCAAGTTCCTTGCCGTCGAACATCTCGACAGCTTTCTTGGCGTCGTCGATGCTTCCCATTTCCACAAAACCGAACCCTTTGGAACGATTATTGTGGGGATTGCTGACAACTTCAGCACTGCTAACGGAGCCAGCCTCGCCGAAATGATCGGAAAGATCATCCCCGGTGGTGTCGTAGTTCAAGTTACCCACGTAAAGGCGACCACTGGTCACTTCCACTTTCTGAGCGGGCTTTCTCTCGCGCGGCTTCGAAGATGAGGAAGAAGAAGACCTCGATGAAGAACGATCCCCTGAAGGAGTGCTTTCGGTTTTTTTCTTACCAAAACCGAAAACTCCGAGGACTTTCTGCATGAAAGTAGGCTCCGGCTCAGGTCTACGGGACCTGCTGGAGCGGCGTTCTCCACCGCTGCGATTTCTGTTCTGATTTCGATTTCCGCCACTTGATGAGCGGTTTTTATTGGAGCGGCCCCGTTGGCCGCCGGATGATGACTGATCCATGGTATTTGGAATTTCTTTTACTATCCCTTTTTTCGTTACATTTCGGAGACCAGGGCCGGCGGAACACGTTTCCGCACGCGACGTCGGATCTATCCGTTTTTTAAAGGGACCGAACCTTAGTGCAGTCTGCCTTGGGGGCAAGTGGTTTGCCATATTCTCCCAAAGCGATCAAACCGGATGAAAAGTGTATCAAAAAAGGCGCAACCCGGAGGTCGCGCCTTTTTATCTTTCAGGATGGTAAGTGAGGGCCCTGTAGTGTTGTGCGGATCAGGGCGGAAATTTCTTTCCCGTTTACTCGGCCAATTTGAAAACCATGACCTGACGGTCTTGAGCCCGCAGGTATTCGGGATGGGTTGCGGTGTATTGAGCCTGGAATTCTCCGTGACCAATGGACAGAAGCCTTTCACCATCAACTCCTTGAGAGATCATGAAGTCGAAGATCGCGTTAGCGCGCTGTTGGGAAAGGATGAGATTGGAAGTCTCGGACCCTTCAGCGGAAGCATGACCTTCCACTACGAATCTGTCTCCGGAGAGGCTGGGATCACGAAGCGCAGCCGAAAGATTTTGAAGGTAGTGGTATGAGGCTGAATCTGCCAACTCTGTGCTTCCCCGCTGGAATTTTACCGAATTAGTTGAGAGCTGAGAGGTGGAATCCACTCTGTAGGCGATCGATGGAGCCGCCGGATAGGTGGAAGGGCTGCTGCTGGAAACCGATGGACGGTATCCCGCATTCTGAGTCGCGCCGGGGCTGGTGTGGCTTCCGCCGTTATTGGAGGAAAGATTGCTGGCGAGATCGCTGCCGTTTCCATAATGAGGATCGCTCTCAGCCTGAGGACGGCCGTCTTTGATACGAACCACTACAGGAACTCCGCGAACGTCTTCGCCTTCAGCATGACCTTTTCCTTTTTTCATGTAGGCCGTAGCTGTTCCCCCGGATCCAGGCTTGTCTGCCAGGCCAACAGCGGGAGTATTTCCCTTTTTCATATAGGCGGTGGTTCCCATCCCTTTGGGAAGAGCCTTGGGATTGATGGTGACAACCCGGTCCAGAACAGGAGAGGAAGGAGTCGTCAATTTCGGCGTCACTACCCCTGTTTTGGAAAGCCCCCCTCTCGAAGGAATATGCGAGTTCGTCGCCGGCTTCAAAGGCATTTTGCTACCTTGAAGGATCGAAATCATTTTACTGACGTCGACAACAGGCTGGCTGACTTTAGGAGTCGCAGGTTTCACTGGAATCCGCGAAGGAGTGCCGGTTCTCGAAAGTTTCGGGGTGTAGGCTGGCTTCACTGCGATGCTCACAGGACCGGATGGCTGCGGTCTATAGGAAGGTTTGGGAGTATAAGTCGGCTTAGGAGTGTAGGTCGGCTTCGAAGGCGTCTTGATAGCCGGAATCACTTGGTAAGTCGGCTTTTTCTTCGGAGCAGGACGTATGTTGATCGAAGGCTGGTTGTAGGAAGGCTTTTTCTGAATCGTAAGCGAAGGCTTTACATTGTAGATTTTCTTCGATTTGCTCGAAGAACTGCTGGATCCAGAGTTTGGATTTACCCGCTTTTTGCTCTTGTTCGATGAGTTTGAACGGGTGCTGCTTGAGCTACCGGATGATGGTTTGAGTTGCTGGACCTTAAACTGCGAGAAGCGGTTCTGAGCCTCAACATTTTGCGGCAAAGCAAAAAATGCGACCACAGCAATTGCTGTCATCGACAAGGTGGTTTTGGTAATTGTTTTCATATTCCTGAAAGAAGTTGAAGATTGATTTCAGGAATAGGACGGACAAACGAAGACGATTATGCCCGGATTTTTGGTGCGCAATTCGATGCGGCACCCTGGAATAGCTTTTTTCAGCCCGGCCCGGGCGCCCAACGCTCACTCACCCACACAATAAACCGCAGTCTCAGACCGCAGAAAAAGATTCCCGCCGCTCACAGCGGGCGTACCCTGAAACCGGCCGTCATCGCCATCGATGACGTTGGTTCGGACGAGATTGAATTCGGGTTTTGCTTCAATGACAAAGGTTCCTGAGGTCCGGCTGACAGCGACGATGTGGCCGTTCACCAAGATCGGTGAGGCGTAGAAAGGTTTACCTTTTCCGCGACTCGCCCCGTCAAAAGGCAGACGTTCTTCATAAATGAGTTCGCCCTTCTCAGGATCTGCGCAGCAGGCAATTCCTTCGTCGCGGATGAAATACAACTTCCCGTCATGGAACAGCGGCGCTGTCATGTAGGCTTTGACATCGACGTTTTCCCAAAGTCTCGACGATTCCGTGGCATCACCTTTCAATCCCAGTTTCAAACCGACTCCCATTGTCCTCGGGAATCCTCCGAATAAAACCATGGTGTTTCCGTTGATAACCGGGCTGGAAGAAATATTTCCGGTCAACCCGATTTCGCTAAACCAACGCAGCTTTCCGGTATCCGGATTGACTCCCCAAACCTCTCCTGTTCCAGCGACAATGAGGTCAGTACGATCATCGCTAACCTTGTGAACAGCTGGAGTTCCATAGGTTTGCTCAAGCACCGAACCTTCGGCTTTCCACACTTCTTCTCCTGATTTCGCATCAAAAGCATAAAGAGCCCGTGATTCATCGCCGGCTTTTACAATCAACTTTCCGTCGAGCAATATCGGACTGGATGCCGAGCCCCACCGTTTTTGTGAATGGAGACCTCCAACATTCTTCTTCCAGAGTTCTTTCCCATCCATGCTCACGGCTGCGACTCCGCCTTTTCCAAAGAAGCAATAGATCCGCTCGCCATCGGTGACAGGAGTGTTGCTGGCGTATCCGTGCTCGGGAAGAAAACCCTCGTAGGGGTCTTCCGTCAGCGGATCGGAGCCGACGGAATATTTCCAGACAATCTCTCCACTGTTCCTGTCGATGGCGATCAGATGTCGCTTGAGATCTTCAATATTCGCCCCCAAATCACCTCCGTATCCAGTGAAACAAGTCAGATAAACCCGGTCTTCCCAGACGATTGGAGAGGAGGATCCCGGTCCGGGCAATTCAGTTTTCCATTTGATGTTTTCACCGGAACTCCAAGTCAATGGCACGGCTGAGTCTTTGCTGATCCCGGATCCGTTCTCCCCTCGGTAGCGGGCCCAGTTTTCAGAAAATGCAGTTGTGGAAAAAGCGAGGGTAACAATCAGGGAGGTCAGTGTTCTCATAGGACAAGCGATTGAACTCCGGACGGCTTAAACGGTTTCGTTTCCCGAATGCCATTGCCGCAACTGGTCTGTGCTGACTTCCTCGAGGCCTTCGATCACTGCGGCGGCGCCTTCAAAATCGAGATGAGCGGTGATCCGGTTAGGAACAGCAACACAGGGAGAACCGGCAGCCATGGCGGCTTTTAATCCGTTCAAAGAATCTTCGAGGACGAGGGCTTCGCCGGGGGAAACACCCAGGCCTTCTGCGGCGGATAAAAACAGATCGGGTGCAGGTTTTGGAGCAGAAACATCATCGACACATCGAGTCAGCAGAAAATACTCGCGAAGATTCACTCGATCCAGGTGCGTCTCCACCCAACTTCGAGTTGAACTGGAAGCAACGGCACAGGGAATCCCTTTTTCTTTTGCCTCCTGGAGGATCGATTCGATACCGGACATCGGCTGCAGGTCATTGACGAGAGAAATCGCGCGGCTCTCCCTTTTTTGATCCCACTGTTCCCAGTCGACCGGATCATCCGTCAGGGAATGAAGGTGAGCTTTCGGATCAAACCCTCCGAAATCGCTTCCGACACATCCGGCATAAACCTCGAGCGGTAAATCCTGCCCGAAGGCTTCGTAATTTTCCCGCCATGCCTCATAGATAGGCACTTCGGTGTCCATGATCAGTCCATCAAAATCGAAGAGGAGAGCTTTCATGCCGCACTTTCGATCACTTA
This sequence comes from uncultured Verrucomicrobiales bacterium, assembly GCA_913058215.1. Classification (GTDB taxonomy): domain Bacteria; phylum Verrucomicrobiota; class Verrucomicrobiia; order Verrucomicrobiales; family DEV007; genus Arctic95D-9. Next base: position 3,739 of record CAJXQE010000039.1, on the reverse strand, counting down.
TTCAATTGTGCAGCATAGGCTTTCGCCATTTGGATAAATCCCTCGGACACTTTTTTGAGATCGCCTGTGTGCTGTACGCCAATTGCCAGAGGAGGAAATTCTACGGGCAGTTTTATTCTCCGGATCGTATCGGGCAATTTTATCTGCGGAATGTCCACGGAAAGACCGAATCCAAATCCCCTCGCAACATAACTTCGGATCAGCTGCAACTCGCTCACTTCCATAGTCGGTTCCCACACCAGCTTCTTGCGGGAAAGACCTTCCTGAAACAGTCGGGAGATTGACTCGAACTTCGGGAGAGCAATCATGGGAAGGTGGATCTGATTGCCCACGGCACGCGCGGTGATGTCTTTAAACTTTTTCACCTGCGAATCAACCGGTACAATCAGGCTCAGGGGAAGCTCCAGCAATTTGATCGACTTGATCCCCGGAGCGGCCTTGCGATGGAGAATCGTAACCGCAACATCCGCCTCCTGCTTTTGCAGTGCTGATTCCACTTCGGTTGCTTTGACTTCGCGAAGCGTCAGCCTCAGCTTGGGGAATTTCTCACGAAGCGAACTGAGGACATCAGGCAGGTGATGAGTCAATGCTGAAGCCGAAGCCGCAAGACGAAGGTGCTGACTTTCTTCCCCCTGCAGTCGTTCAGCCACCTGATCCAGTCGGGAAAAGAATGGATAAATAAAGTCGTAAAGTTCTTCTCCCGCCGGAGTCAACGCAAACGGGCGACGGTGAAAGAGTTTCACTCCAAGATTGTCTTCCAACTGCAGTATCTGACCGCTCACGGCAGGCTGCTGGATCCCGTAAGGCATTTTACGGACCGCTTCAGTAATCCCTTCAAACTTCGCGACGAAGTAAAAAAGTTCCAGGTGGTGGACATTCATGGCAGTGAAAAGAGGTGCGGATAAGATGAACAGGAATTCGCGTCAGTGGCAATCAGGAAACACAAAATCCTTGATCGCGCCGACGAAAGCAATACGAAGGGAAACCTTCCTACCCACAGTTGATTTTCCCGACAACCCGCGATTGATTGCATCATGGTAGATCGCGACCTTTCACACAAATTATTCAAAACCGCCAAAGAAGTCATTCCCGGTGGCGTTAATTCGCCGGTTAGGGCATTCAAAAGCGTCGATGGTGAGCCTTTCTTCGTAAAGCGCGCCCGCGGTTCCCACATTTGGGATGTCGACGGAAACGAGCTGATCGACTATGTCGGAACCTGGGGTCCGGCGATTCTGGGACACGCCCCGAGTGTCGTGATCGATGCGGTTACTCAGGCAGCCAAAGAAGGAGTCAGCTTTGGTATTCCCAACCTTCACGAAATCGAAATCGCCCGGATGATTCGGGACATGGTCCCTTCGGTTGAAAAAGTTCGCATGGTAAACAGCGGAACCGAAGCCACGATGACAGCAATCCGACTTGCTCGCGGATTCACTGGCAGGGATAAAATCATTAAGTTCGACGGGTGTTATCATGGCCATGTCGATTCTTTACTGGTCGCTGCCGGAAGCGGAGCACTTACTCTGGGAAAACCGGACAGCGCTGGAGTGCCGGCAGACCTGGCCACTCTCACGATCACCCTGCCATTCAACCGCCCCGAAGCCTTAACGGAAACTTTTGAAAGAGAAGGCGAAAATATTGCAGCGATTATCGTCGAACCGGTTCCTGCGAATGCCGGCCTCGTCTTTCCAAAGGAAGGTTACCTGGAGTTTCTTCGCGAGATCACAAAAAAACACGGTGCTCTCCTCATTTTCGACGAAGTCATGACTGGCTTCCGGGTTGCCCCGGGCGGAGTACAGGAAAAATTTGGAGTCACTCCGGATCTAACGGCTCTGGGAAAAGTAATCGGAGGCGGATTGCCTGTAGGAGCCTTTGGAGGGCGCGCCGATATCATGGACTATCTCGCTCCGGATGGACCGGTCTACCAGGCGGGAACTTTATCTGGAAACCCTCTCGCTATGGCAGCCGGCATCGCTCAGCTCAAGGAAATGGAAAGGCAGAATGGCTGGGAAAGGCTTGAGAGTATTGGTCAGGCTTTTGAGGACGGAGTTCGCGATGCCTTGAAACAGGTCGGCCGCGACCTGACCTTTCACCGTATTGGCTCCATGTTCTGTCTCTTCTTCCGGGAAGGAGAAATCGAGAACGTTGACGATGTGAAAAAATGCGACTTCGAGGCCTTTGGGAAATTTTTCTGGGCCGCTCTGGATCGCGGAGTTTATTTCGCGCCGTCCCAGTATGAAGCAGGATTCATTTCCCTGTCTCATGCCGCAGAGGATGTCGAAAAGAGCGCCGAAGTAACTCTTGAAGCCTTAAAAGTGGCTCTTGCCTGAGATTCGTGTGAGTATTTCGCCGCAAAACAACGATTGGCATGCTTGAAATTAACGGCGTAGGATAATTTTGATGAAACGGAGCCTCGAATGCGCTCCAATTTTCACACCCATACCCGATGAGTGATAAAGACAAGCCTCTAGAGTTTTCCGCATTGGATTTAATGCCGGACTGGGCTCAGGAATCCACCAAGCCCTCTAAACCTAAAACCTATAAGGAACGTCCTGACGATGATTCCAAAGGTGGGCGTGGAGGTAGAGGTGGAAACCGCGATGACCGCAGAGGCGGTGGTGGCGGTGGACATCAGGGAAGACGTGATGATCGCCGCGGTGGCGGCGGCGGTGGAGACCGTCGTGGTGGCGGAGGTGGACATCAGGGAAGACGCGATGATCGCCGCGGTGGCGGAGGAGATCGCAGAGGCGGTGGTGACCGCCGTGGGGGATTTGACCGAAATCGCCGACAGGAAGAACCTCTCCCCGAACACATCGAGGCAAAATTTGAACCGACCGAAGCAGCAGCAAAAGCACTGGCGAAACACATCGTCGAATCCGTGCGGACATTCCCACTGGTGGATCTCGCAAAAATGGTGCTGGGTCAGCGCGAAAGGTATCAAGTTCGTTTTAAATCGAGTGATCCTGAAAAAGACCTTTTCCAGTGTAAGAGCGACGGTTCAGCCTGGCTGACCAAAGAGGAAGCCATTGCCCACGCATTAAAAAGTCACGCCCTTGAGACTTATTACCGGGTTGAGGAAGTCGATGCCGGTCCACCCAAAGGAAACTTTAACGTTGTAGCGGTTTGCGGAATGAGTGGTGAGATTTTCGGACCACCGAATCATCACGAATACCAACAAAACATCGCAAAGGTCCATGCTGAGCGTTTTTCAAACATGTCACTGGAGCGGTACAAGTCCCGCATCAACATGGCAAATGATGAGGAAACCATCGAGAAGTGGAAGGATCAGGTCAGCAAGACGAGACAGTATCTCCTGAAATCCGAGGACGATCCGGAAGAAGTTAAAACAGAACCCGAAGAGGCACCCGCAAGCGAAGAGGGAACCGCTCCGACGGAATCTGAAGCAGAAGCCCCAGCTGAATCTGAAGCAGTCGATACGGGTGAGGAAGAAACCGGCAGCGCAGAAGTTGAGACTATTCCGGAAGAATCCGGCGAAGAAGCAGTAGCCGAAGAGACCGATGCCGGCAACGAACCGGCAGAAAGCGACGACTCTGCCGAGACTGGTGAAGAAGGTCCTGAAGCGGAAGATCAAGCGAACGCCGAATCTGAGCCCGAACCCGCCCCGACACCGGAATCCTCCGAAAAGACAATTCTGAAGTCTGAGACAGAGTTAAACCGCCACTTTCGCGACAACTGTCTCTTATACACATCTCCGAGCCCACGAGACCGAGGCTGATCTCGT
>CAJXQE010000038.1 GCA_913058215.1 uncultured Verrucomicrobiales bacterium | reverse complement strand
CACATTCTTCGATTGGTGCTTTGTCGTAGACAGGAGCTTTGCCCCAGTCACCTGCGTTTGCACCGATAGTCAGCGCACCGATGGCGATTGCTAGAATAGCTTTTTTCATAGTAATTATTTTTCCTTGGTAAGTTTGTTTTGGTTTCGCCCTCTTTTGAGAAAGAACGGATTGGAATCTTGCTTAGAAGCTCTGGAGACAACTTATTACGGATAGCCTCAAGAAATCCTGAATCAGAATTCCGCCAGACTTCTAATGTCTCGAAAGATCTTTGCAACAAAAAAATTCTAAAGTTTTTCTAAGAAAGTTCTAATTCTGATCGTGGGCCCGCTTTTGGGGCTTATTTCAGATGGAAGTTCATTGTAATCAGGGGCCTGAATTCGCTTTAGATTACATCCTCTCCTCAGGCCCTCCGCGAGGAGGACCGCGCCTACGGCCCATTACCCTGTTTTGATCCGGAAAAGGACTTATCGATGCTAATTAGAACCTCAGCTGGAGCCCGATCTCACTTTGAACTGAAGAAACTTCTCTCCAAACTCACCTTCAGGGAATCACCTGGCGGGAACAGCAACCATATCGACGAGCAGCCCGCGCCCGGCAGGCCCTACGGTTGGCACTGCCACCTTCGAGGCGGCTGGAGGGCGCTCCGGATCATAGTATTCAGGCCTCAATTCGTTGAATTTAGCGGAAACCGTCGCATCTGAGACGTAATAAGTGGCCTTTACAAAGTGCAACAATCCTGAGCCGGCCTTTTCTGCAGAAGACTTCAGCGTTTGAAAAACCCCGTTCACTTCTTCTTCAGGGCTCTCTGCTGCCGGCGCTGTGGTTCCGCTGATGTATACGATTTCGTCCGAATAGACCCGGGCGACCCGGCTGTATACGGGAGATGATTTCTCTCCCGGCGGTGTAAAATAGCTCACGCTCATCTTTGTATCCGCCCTGTCTGGAGCCGCGGCAATCAATTCAATCTCTGTGGCTCTTGAGCTTGAGGACCATTCCACAAAAACCAGCGGTGGAACCGGAGCGTCACCGAAACTCTTTTCGATCTCCTCTTTTACGATTTCCCAACCACTCATCGGGCGAATAAAAGCCTTCACTTGAATGACATCTTTCCGCGAAGCGCTCAAATGCTCAAGCACGGCGAACAACTGCTCCATTGTTCCTGAAGTTGCCTCAGGAAGCTCCCCACTCGCGGCCCGACCGGAAATATAGATCATATCTCTTCCGGAAGGCATTACCGCCGCCTTGCCTTCAATTCGTTTAATCTTCATCGGGTCTGACTCCACATGAATCACTGCATCGCCGGCAATCTTCGCATTTTCGGGAAGCGGCGTGGGAATGACAGTCAATGCGGGCCGTTTCCCGGCGGGCCATGAATTGACCAGCTGTGCTTTTATCTGATCCAAAAGCGCCGGAGATTCGTCCGCCACAAAAAGGTTCAACTTCGCCACCCCTGAAAAATCGCTACCCAATTCCTTTGCCACTTCCTCAATTTGGGAGATCAAAGCGGCCATTTCCTCTCCCGGTTTTGATTCCGAAACGGTGAACATAGAAGTGTGAGCGAGCCCGCCCCGTTTTACCCTCACCGCGCGTGAGGCTCCCGATGGATCTGAATCGTAGTGAGATATCGGCCCGTCTTCAGAAAAAGCCGGAGTCGCTCCGACAGAAAACAGGAAACCGGCTATAGCGGGAAGCAGCAATCGTTTCATTTCACGACAATTGTTGCCATAAGCACGGGGCAGGTCCAGAGCTTCCTCCAAAGAGTTACGCCATGAAATACAGAACAGAGCCGTGATCGCATCACGCAGATCGACTGATTTTTTCAATGGAGTGAATCGGAGGAATCCGCTTAGATTCTCTTCAAATAATAATGGAAAAGCGTTTTACAGATCAAATTGCAATTGTCACCGGCGGAGCCGACGGAATCGGGAAACAAATTGCCCGGCGGCTCGCCGAAGAGGGAGCCAGGGTTACGATTTTCGACGTAAGTGCGCAAAATTCAGAAAATGCCGTGGGCGAATTTGCTGAGGCCGGGCTTCGCGTGAATTCTGAGATTGTTGACATCGCCGAGGAGGATTCGGTTGAGGCGGGAGTTAAGGCAGTGACAGACCGCCACAACGGTCGGCTCGATATCATGATTAACTGCGCGGCGATCGTCGGCCCCACTTCAACAAAGATCACTGATGTCACCCTTAAGGATTTTGATCTGGAGTACGCCGTCAATCTTCGCGGCACATTTCTCATGACCAAACATGCTTTACTGGCAATGGAACCGGCGAATTATGGCCGGGTTTTGAATTTTGCCTCAATCGCAGGAAAAGAGGGAAACGCTGGAATGAGCCCCTATTCTTCGACCAAAGCAGGTGTCATCGGACTGGTGAAATCCGCCGGCAAAGAGTTCGCTGAAACTGGAATCACAGTCAATGCAATCGCTCCGGCGGTGATCCGCACCCCCATGGTCGACGGGATTGATCCGGCTCAGGTAAAATACATGACCGACAAGATTCCAATGAAACGTTGTGGATCGCTCGAGGAAATCGCATCAATGAGTTGCTGGATCGTTTCCCCGGAAGCTAGCTTCTCTACGGGTTTCACCTTCGATCTGACCGGTGGCCGGGCGGTGTATTGACCTTCCCTGCTAGGAGATCCCCGGGAATTTTGCTCCTAAGCGTTCTCCTCATCGTCGGTTGCGGAGATTCCCCCGCGCCGACGTAAATTCCGAATCGATAGCAAAATGAATCTCGCTGAGTTCCCACGAGCACAGCACGCAAACTCATTGTAGCGGAAGGTGCCAACACCTTCCGCATTGCCGCTAAAACGCAGGCTCGACCATTTCCTGATTCAACTCCTCCCATTCGTCGATCAGTTCTTCGAGAATGTTCCCTTCGACGTCCGCGAGGTCATTCATTTCTGAAATGTCTTCGCTGAGATGGTACAGCTCCCATTCCCCCATCTGGCCACGGCGTGGATTGCGAACGATTTTCCAGTCCCCCTGCCGATAGGCCTGCCGGGTTCCGACACGCCAGAAGAGCCCTTCATGAGGTTCACCCGATTCTTCCCCTTTTAAAAAGGGAAGTAGATCGACCCCGTCCAAACGCTTATCGGCCCCGATCGCTGCCATTGCCATGGTGGTGGGAAACAGATCCAGCGAGATGACCGGCTTTTCATAAGTGGATCCGGCATCAATTTGCCCCGGCCACTGGATCATGAAAGGAACCCGCAGCCCCCCTTCATAAACCGTGCCTTTTTCACCGCGGAGCGGAAGATTGCTGCTCGTCAGTTCGCGAGTGGGCCCGCCGTTGTCGCTGATAAACACAATCATCGTATTTTCCCACTCACCGGATTTCTTCACTGTATCCAGGACTTTTCCCACTCCGTCATCGAGATGACCCAGCATTGCCGCGAAAATCCGACGCTGAATGTCATCGATCCCTTCATATTTTTTCATGTAGGAATCGGCTCCCTGCAAAGGACTGTGAACCGCGTTGTAGGCCAAATAGAGGAAATAGGGGCGCTCACTTCCGCAGCGTTGGATGAAAGAAATCGCTTCGCGGGTAAACGCATCCGTTAAATTGGCCTTTTCAATCTCCGGCTGACCATTCCGGTAGATCGGATTGTCCGCATCGTAAGCTGGTTCACCCCCGCCCATATGGGTCGAGAAAATGAGCCGACCGTTTTTCGAAGTCCAGCGTCCGTTTTTGCCACCGGGCAAACTGCGACGCCTTAGCCAGGTGGTATGATTATTCCAGGGCGAGGGCACGAAATAGTGGCCTTCATGCAAAAATCCGAAAAACTCATCGAATCCGCGTCGAATCGGATTGTAACGCGCAGTTCCGCCAAGATGCCATTTACCGATCATCGCGGTGCTGTATCCCGCTTTGTTCCGAAGCATATCAGGCAGAGTTCTCTCACCGACCGGCAATCCGGCATCCGGTTCCTCATTCCGGGCACCTATAGGATTGAGCTCGAAACCAAAGCGGGTCTGATAGCGCCCTGAAATCAAACCGGCCCGCGAAGCCGCACAAAAAGGAGCAGTGACATAGCCATTCGTGAAACGAACTCCATTCTGCGAAATCGAATCGATTTTTGGCGTGAGAATATCCGTATCCGGATTCTGACAGCTCAGCTCTCCGTATCCCAAATCATCGGCAATAATGAAAATGATATTGGGAAGCTTATCGTCTTCCGCCGCCAGGTTGGAAGCAGCTCCGATCCAAGCGATGGCGAGTATGTGGAAAAAAACCCGTAACATAGAGTACACTTATATCGGTCCATTTTCGGAACGATCAAGCCATCAATACCGCAAGTCCCTTCGCTGTATTGGGGTTTTTGATCTTCTGATCTTTGCAGCGAGTCCCGTATGAATGAAGCTGCCTTGCCATGAATTTCACTACCTCTGCCTGCGCCGGATCCTTGACCACATTCGTCATTTCATCCGGATCATTCACCAGATCGATCAACCACGGCTCGTCTTTATCTGATAGAATTAATTTGTGAGTTGGGCTTACTGCGGCAATCCACCCGATGTCGGACTCTACACTTTTAGTGGTGCTTCGGGAAAAGGTGATATTCTCACTTTTGATCTCCCCGCCCTGAAAGGCAGCAGCCATGCTTTGCCCTTCCTCTTTCCCTGTCGGGTCAGCACCGGCGAGGCTAAGGATCGTCGGGCAGAAATCTGTCGTATTCATAGCACGTCGAACCGTCTGTCCAGCCTTGATTCCTTTCGGCCATCGGATTACAAAAGGGATTTTCGCGGACGCCTCCATTGGATACCCTTTGTTCTGCAGGCCGTGCTCACCGCGCATGTCCCCATGATCGGCGGTGAAGATAAGGATGGTATTGTCGTATAGCCCCCGCTCTTTCAAGGCCGTGATCAGCTTTCCGACATTGTCGTCAATACACTTGATCATCCCGTGATAGCTCGCCATTTTCCACGGACAATTTTTTGCCGGCATCCCCCAGGAAGGAGCAGTAGCACGATCCTTAGCATAGGTCCGCGGCTTCTCCACACCATCATCGGAAAACATCGTATCGTAAGGAGCTCGCACCGTATCGGGTCCATGTGGATCCGGAATACTGACCATGTAGGCAAAAGGCCCGGCCTTATGTTCGTCCATAAACTCAATCGTCCGATCCATCAGCCAATCTGTAGCAAATGACTTTGCATCCGCTCCATCGACTCCGTAACCCGGCTTCCCTTTTTTATCTTTAGCAGCAACTTCAGGCCCTTCAGGCGTCATCCCGAACTTCTTCCAATGGCCACGATTAAACATGTAACGATTGTCGGTGAATCCAAACTTCCGCTCCGGTTCCCATTGGGGTTTTCCGCCTCCATCAAGATGCCATTTTCCAGCGTAACCGGTTTGGTATCCAACCTTCTTGAGCTGATGAGCAAAAGTCACAACATCGTCGCCGAGGTGAGCATTGTTATTGGTCACCGGAGTGTTCTGCGGATACTGCCCGGAAATCCACGAGGACCGGGAAGGCGAACAAACCGGAGTAGCGGCGTAAAAACTCGTGCAGAGAGCCCCTTCTTTCGCCAATGAATCAATGTAAGGAGTTTCACAGACCGCCTTTTTCCCCCACATGAATGCCTGTTCCTCAGAAAGGGTATCCCGATAGCAACCAAGCGTCCGGAAGTTCAATTCGTCACAATGAACAATAACTACGTTTGGCTGATCCGCCTCGTCAGCAGCATTCGCGGCAATTCCTGCGGATAAAGCACTGGCAGCAACTCCTGATTTTTGAATAAAAGTTCGTCTTTTCATCAGATTAGGATTCTCAAAGGCCCATTCAGCCGAGTTTGGCTTTCAATTGCAAGAAGTTCCCTCCGCAAAAAATCTGCATTTTCCTCTACGATTATAAAGAGGTGAGCCGTTTGTAATAGTGGAGAATGAGGAACTGTGGGTCAATGATACTGTGTGAAAAGGCTGTCCATCCGGGCTGGCTGAACCGAACACGAACACCCTGAAAACTTATGGAAGTCCTCGAAACACTCGCTGTCGCCCTCGGCTTTGCCACCCTCGCCGGGCTCAATCTCTATCTCGTTGTTCTCATCACGGGAACTGCTATCAATCTCGGCTGGGTTGATGTCGCCTCAAAATATCCGGAATTAATGGTCCTTGGCGAGCCGGCTGTCATCGCGGTGGCTGGAGTCTTTTTCTGCCTCGAATTTTTCTCCGACAAAATCCCCTGGGTCGACTCGCTTTGGGATACGGTTCACACTCTCATCCGCCCAATCGGTGGCGGCCTGCTGGCCATGCACACACTCGGACCGGTCGAGCCCGGGTTCGAAGTCATCATCGCAATGCTGGCTGGCGGTACCACTCTGGTCGCACACAGCTTCAAAGCGGGAAGCAGGCTTGCTATCAACGCATCCCCGGAACCTTTCACGAATATCGCCGCAAGTGTCACCGAGGATATTGCTGTACTCGGCGGTCTCGCCCTCATGGCTGCGAACCCCCTTGTCGCAGGTGTGGTGTTTCTTCTTTTTATCAGCATGTGCCTTTACCTGGCACCGAAACTCTTCCGCCGGATCAAATCTTTCGTCTGGCTTCTCTGGCACAAAGTGACCTCACCGGTTCGACGAGGGGAAAGCGAGGAATTACTCTACGCTGGCCTGAGCTCTGACGAAGACCTCGCCCTCAGCAAGGTTCTCGATACAGAGGCTCCTGAAGTTGGCTGGTCTATTCAGGTGCTTGTGGGGCGCTGTAAAAAATTCAAATCCTTCACCCCCTTCACTTTCGGAAAACTCGTTTCGGATTCCAGTGACGAAAGCATCCTGCATTTTATCGGGCGCCGAATGTGGCGGGATTACCACGCGACAGTTTCTCTGGAAGGACTGCAAGTCACCCAGGAACCGAGATTTTTCAGCGAAGATGTGGTGGTCTATGATCGCAAAGGCAGTCGCAAGCTGACCTTCCGTTTGCCATCCGGCCAGCGCGCAGTTGCCAACCGCGTAGCCGAAGAGATATTAAAGACACGAAAAGCCCTTGTTACGGATGTGACGAAACTGGGCGACGAACCCGCGATTGCGCGACAGGAAATTCCTGCAGAATCGACGAGTTCTTAGTGCTTCCGTTAGAAGAAAATAATTTACGCTCCCCGAAAACGGGAGCGTGGTCTAAAATACCGGCTCCTCACTGCGGAATTACTTCCGTGGTGAGGAGTTCTTCTATAGTCTGACGGGGACGAATGACGTGTGCCACTTCATCGTCGACAAGAATCTCGGCCGGGAATGGACGTGAGTTGTAATTCGAAGCCATTACGAATCCGTAGGCTCCAGCACTGAGCAGAGCCAGCTTTTCACCTGACTGAACGATCGGCAGCTCGCGATCCTGAGCGAAAAAGTCACCGCTCTCACAGACGGGGCCGACGATATCAACGGCCTCAGTATCCCCTGAATTGTCTTCCTTAAGCGGAACAATGTCATGGTGGCCCTCATAGAGAGCTGGACGAATGAGATCATTCATTCCCGCATCAACGACTTTAAATACTTTGGCAGAGCCGCGTTTCTCGTAGAGCACCTCAGTGATCATGACACCGGCATTTCCCACCATGTAGCGCCCGGGCTCCAGAATGATTTTCAGACCGAGCTTTTTCAAGGTCGGGACAATTCTTGCCGCATACTCTTCGACGGTCAGTGGGGATTCTTCGTGTTCGTTCCACCAGGAAATATCACCACTGGCCAGTGAGTTTTCATACACAATTCCAATTCCTCCACCGATACTGAAGAATTCGATGCCATACTCCGCTTTCAATTCTTCAACCACCGGGGCCACTTTTTCGACCGCTTCACTGAACGGATCCACCGAAGTCAGCTGTGACCCGATGTGCATCTGCAGACCTTTGATCTGAATATTCGGCAAGGCCGCTGCTCTCGCGTAAGCTTCGCGGATCACTTCAAAATCGATTCCAAATTTGTTCTCGCTCTTGCCGGTCGAAATGTATTTGTGAGTTTTTGCATCCACATTGGGATTCACCCGCAAGGCAATCGGGGCAACTTTCCCCATCGCTCCCGCGACTTCACTGATGAATGCGATCTCAGCTTCACTTTCCGCATTGAAACAGTAGATCCCTTTCTCAAGGGCATATTCGATCTCTGGCCGGGTTTTCCCAACACCGGCAAAAGTGCATTTTCCCGGGTCTCCACCTGCTTTTTCCACGCGAAAAAGTTCACCACCGGAAACGATATCGAATCCGGCCCCTTCTTTCGCCAGCAGATTCAGCACCGCGATATTGGAGTTCGCCTTGGTAGCGTAACAAATGTGGCAATCCACTTCATTCATCGCCGCAGCGAGCCTGCGATAGTGATCAATAATCGTCCCCTTGCTGTAGACATAGAGAGGAGTTCCGTGTTCCTCAGCCAAAGCATCGAGGTCCACGCTTTCGCAATGAAGAGTTCCGTTCCGATATCCGAAGGAGTGCATAATGGCCGCGAAGATAGCGGGGAAATGAAGAGAGGCAAGTTTTCGGAAAAACTGCCCCTCAGGGTTCTGACTATTTCTTGGAGAGCTTCTCCAGGTATTCCAACAAACTGGCGAGATCTTTTACCGTGAAATTATTCATCAAACCGGGAGGCATCATTGAAGTGGGAATCGTATCCCGCTTTTTAATGTCGGATTTTTTGAATTTGTGTTCCTGAGCCGCGATGTCGCGGACCGTCACTGAATCGCCGGCTTCGTCGGTCACGAAACCCATCACCATCGTGCCGTCATTCTTCGCGATCACATTGGTCGCAAACCCCTGGGCAATAGTTTTGTTCGGTTCGATGATCGCTACCGCCAGATCGGGACGTTTGTAGGTCTGAGCGATATTGCCAAGGTAAGGTCCTTTTTGCGGCTCATCCTGAGTAGCGGTATGACAGGCAATGCATGTGGCTTTCGCGAAAAGCTGTTCGCCATGATTTGCATCCCCTTTCATCTTCACTGCCATCGCGATCGCTTTTTCCGGAGTCAGCGTTCCGATCTTCGGAGAATCGTCCTTTTTGGCGGGTTTCAATTTCAATACTTTTGCTGTCTGCTTCGCAGTTGCAGCAACTTCAGGATCCGCATTGGACATTGCAGCAAGAATTAAATTGTCGTAGGACCGGTTCTTCAAAGCCGCCACCGCCTGAAACAAACGGATGCGACGTTTAGGGTTTTCGAACCCGGCATCGAGAGCCTTCTGCGACATTTCACGGGACTCAGGGCTGCCGCCTTTTCGGCCAGCGAGAGCAATCAGAGCAGCGTCCGCCCAGAAGGCTTCGGGCGAGTCGCTGTCTTCGGCGAATTTTTCGATAGCCGTGTGATGATTCTCCAATTTTGGAGATTTCAGAAAAGCGTCACGGGCAGTATCGAGTTGCTTCTTCGCTGTGCCGAGATTCGTCTTCGCGAGTTTCCCTTCAGACTTTTTCTTATGTTCGTCTTCGATCGAATTCACGGCTTTCGCTGCTTCTTCCATCGCACCGACATTTTCAGTCAACTCCGTTAATGCTACCAGTGTGCGCATTGCCCCTTCGGCGCTGTCGGTTTTCGCCAGGGCGACCACAGCTTGTGATCGAGTCAACGCAGCAGTCTCTTTCGAAGCGATGGCTGTCAGCAAAATATCAACACCGTCTGCAGGAATAGTACTGGTGGTCGCGAGTTGGGCAACCGCTTCGGGAATCACTTTTGGATTCTCTTTCGCCAGAGATAAAATTCGCTTGAGCGCACCATCGGACTGAATCCGGTTGCGAGCCATCTCCTTGACCAGAAAAGCGGCTTCATCTGCCGGAGCCCTTTCCAACAAGATCTGGAGAACAGCAGCCACATTCGGAGTTTCACTCCAGGCTTCAGGCTGATAATAGGGGCCACGGGTATCCGGGCGGGTTCCCCAGCTGTCACCTTTCCATTCGCCGTCGGCGAAATGAAGTCGACTTAAGATACTGATGAGCAGCTTGCGAACATCAGGACGTGTCTCTTTTTCAAGGCGTCTGATGACTCCGTCGACCACCGCAGTATCATGGATGCGCATCAGGGCGTATGCCGCACCGACCCTTTGGTTTGCGCTGGCGGAGGTATCATCGAGAACGGCGAAAGCAGCATCTGCTCCTTTCAATTGAGCGAGTCCGCGGAAAGCGGTGTGGGCAACCACCGGATCATCTGATCCAAGGTGCACTGCGACGTTCGGGGCTAGATCGACAATATTCTGACGAGCAACTGCGACGATCGCCTCAAGCTGAGTGCGTGCGTTGGAACTTCTCAAAGCATCGGCAAAAACCGCTTCTGATTTTTCATTCCCCGGCACATCAGCAAGCGCCCGGGCAACGAAGCGCTTCAATTCCGCATCGTCCGCAAGCGGAGCCACCGTTGAAGGAATGTTTTCGGAATCACTTTGAGTAATCGCAAACAAAGCCGCCACCCGTGCAGCGAGAGGTTTTTCATTGTTTCCCGCGAGAGCAACAAGCGAATCTGTGGTCTCCGTTTTCGCGTCGCGGCGAAGCAGAGTGCGCTGGGCTTCGAGAGTGCGGACCTGACTGTTAGATTCGAGGGCTGCAACGAGTTCGGCATCAGACATTTTTTCAAAATCCGGAAGAGCATCAGGCTCATACCCCTTCGGTGTCACACGAACGATATAGCCGACATCCGGCCCCGCCCATTTGAAAGTCGCCCCGATCCAGCTGGCCTGATAGACCCCGCTCATGCCGTCAACAGAGGCATCGGTCGGACGCGTCATACTGACAAATTTTTCCGGAGCTGTTGGTTCGACATAGGTCGCCCCGTTCTTCTCGACCGTGTGCCGCCAGAGAGCGCCGGTTCCCCAGTCGCAGGTAAAAGGAGCATTGTTCCATTCTGCTGGAAAGCCGGGCTCGCTGATGTAAACGCCGCCGCAACCGGAACCGCCGCCGTAGTCAGCAAGAGGGGCAATGTGTTCTTCGCCGAAGTTTTTGTACATTCGCGGATAGCCGTGATCTTCCAGGCCGGTAAAATGGTGAAACCGGACATCCCAACCGCCACCATCATTGGTGTTGTCGCGAGCGAACATTTCGAGAGTAGGGCTGATCGGAGTCGCGAGAATGTTTCTCGTTCCTGTGGCGAAAATTTCCAAACCACTACCGTCAGGCCGGAAACGGATCACACCGCCGCCACGATGCTGCAGTTCGCGACCGTCAGTTCCTGTTGCCTTCAGAAATCCGAAATCACCGCCGGCGATGTAAATCCAGCCATCCACTCCAAGCGTGATGTCATTAGTGGTATGATCGGCCGGGCGATCAGCAAAACCGAAGGCGATGTCTTTAATCAAAATCTGTGAATCTTCGGAAACGCCGTCTCCGTCTTTGTCGTGGAACACGCTGATGTGCGGCGGATGCAGTAGGTAAAGTCGGTCGTGATCCCAGATCAATCCGCGCGGCGAATCGATGTCTTTAACAAATTCCGTGACCTCGTCAGCACGTCCATCACCGTCCTTATCACGAAGTCGCAATACCCTTCCCCGATGTGGATCGCGACCGAGAGAACCGTTGCCATCACTGGAAACATACAGATCACCGTTTGGAGACGCTGCCACATAGACAGGGTAATTCGCCGCTTCCGAGTTCGAGAAAAGAGTCATATCAAACCCCTCAGGAACAGAGGCATTTTTAAGAATGGTAGCTTCCTCTTCGGCACTCAGTTTAACGATCTTCGGAGCGATGTTGCCCTCTTTCGCATGAGGATCGTTAGCGGCAGCTTCCGCTTTCTCCCGCTCTTTCTTCACCGCGGCCTGTGTCTTTTCATCCAGCTTCGGAAAAAGGCTCTTGATGCCGGAACTTTTCAAAGACACCTCGCGGATACTCGCCCATCCGCCAGCACTGGAAGATGTGCAGGTAATCTTAAGGAACCGAATTTCTTTTTCGCCAAAAGTGGACTTGGTATCTCCCTGCTTTTTGTTTCCGGTTTCGTCGGCGAGCATCTCCCACTTCTTGCCATCAGCCGATCCTTCCAACTTATACCCGTAGGCATTGTTGGCGTTCTCCCAGATAATATCGACGCCCGAAACTTTTTTGGCAGCATCCAGTTCCAACTGAAGCCATTGCGGTTTACTGCCTCCTGAAGCGCACCAACGACTGTCTGTGGTTCCATCAACCGCTTTCCACGCAAAATTACTCTTGCCGGTTTCTTCGCTCTGCGCCGTCATCGTCACCAGCGTCGCGCCCTTTGGAGCTGCGCCTAGATTTGCCTTAGGGGCAGGCTTTTTCTTTTGCTCAGCGGCTTTTACAAAAGTAATTTTGTTTTCGCCGGTGAAAGGTTTTCCGAGGTAATCCTCGTTGAGTTTTCCGGAAGCCCAGAGCAAACCGCGCGTTACCATTTCCAGATAACGCTCATCAGCCACCGTTGAGGTGTTGTGTCCGATGGTGGTGCTAAAACTCGGAGCACCCTGTTTTTCATTCGTCCAGGCAACGATGGCGGCCTCTTCTTTGCCTTTCACCATTTGTTTGCCCATCGCGATAGCCTGGGCGTCAAAAACATCCACGTTGTTGTAGAGCTCCTCATTGATCGTAGTCCAATCTTTCAATGTCTTCGTGATCGGATGATCTTTGGCCACAAATTCGATTTTGATCGGCTGCTGCGGTCCGTGCCTTGAAGACTGAATCCCAAGATGCTTGAACCACTGATCCGTTCCGTTGCGGAAACTGTGCATCGCACAATGCAAATGCACCGCCGGAATGGTTTCATGCGCCTTAAGGATGTTTTTCATCACCCGCAGATCCTTGTTCCCGGCCGCACACTCATCGTGAATGATAATATCGTAGCCCTTCGCCCAGTCGGGATTTTCGTATAGTGCCAGCGGCGGATTTACACTCTTGTCGTCGGTCCAATACACGTCGACCTGCACATTGGCCCGGGCCTGGATGCCTTTGAACAAAGCTTCGTGCTGCCCCTTGTAATCGTGGCAGCAACCACCGGCAACGAGGAGCGCTTTGAGCGGTTTGGCCTCAGCACTTGCGTTAAAGGCAAGGAAGGAAAGGATCAGCGAGAGTATCAGGGCAAATGTCTTCATGGAAATCAGGGTCGGGGAGTATGTTCCGATTTGAGGAAAATGGTAGAGGAAAATGTATGGCGTAATCGCAAGTGATTCGCGAATTTGATCCTGTGGCTGCCTGAGAATCATCTCCTTACTTAAGGCCTAGGTCTCCCGAAGGGCCTGCCAGAAACGATGGGTAAATCAAACTCGACCATTGCATGTTGAGCATTGTCCTGTATCGCCATATCTCATGGCCGAAGAAAAAATACCGGGAGACCTCGCTGGAACTACCGTGCAAACAATCCGGGAAACCACCGAAGCAGTCAAAGAGGGAACATCTCACTTATCGAGATTGATTCGTTCCAAAGTCGATGACGTTCCCTGGATACCTGAGGGACTGGTTGATGCTGTCACATACGGAGTTCTTCTTGCCGCCTTCGCCCTGGTGGTTTGGATACTTTTTGTGATCGCCCGCCCTTTGATCCTCAAACTGGTGAAAAAGATATCCGAGCGGACCACAACAAAAATAGATGACCATCTCCTTGGTCACGGTGTATTCACATGGCTTACCCATTTACTCACGGGACTCTTCGTCTACTCCCTTGCTCCCGGCCTCTTTGAAGGGGCCCCGACTTTGGCTTACCTCCTCAAGACAGGCTCCAGCATTTATCTTCTTCTTGCCGGATATCTCCTGATTGACTCACTGCTCAACGCTAGCGTCGATTACATTTCCAAACTCCCCGGAACCAAGCGTCTAAATCTTGGAACCTTTGTTCAGGTTGCCAAACTGGTCTTCGCACTGATCGCGATCATTCTGGGCCTTGCCGTCTTGATCGGAAAATCCCCCACCGTTCTTCTGGGAGGACTCGGAGTCTTTGCGTCAGTTCTGATGCTGGTATTTAAAGATGTCATCCTCGGTTTTGTCGCCGGCGTTCAATTGGGGTCGAACCAGATGGTTTCAATAGGAGACTGGATCGAAATGCCCAGTCAGGGCGCAGATGGAGATGTCGAGGAGATCGGCTTAACCACCGTCAAAGTGAGGAACTTCGATAATACAGTGACCACTGTTCCCACCTACGCCCTCATCAGTCAGTCTTTCAAAAACTGGCGAGGCATGCAGGAAAGTGAAGGGAGACGCATCAAGCGCAGCATTATTGTCGACACCAATTCCATCCAGCTTTGCACACCGGAAATGCTGGATCGATTTCGCCAGATCGAGCACATTGCCGAACATCTCAAGAAGAAAGAACTGGAGATCGAGGAGTGGAATTCAAAAGCATCCAAAGACTTTGAAGTCAATCGAGTGAACGGTCGCCGCCTTACCAACGTGGGAACATTCCGGGCCTATATCGAATTGTATTTGCGCAACCATGAAGGAATCAATCAGGAATTGACTCTTCTGGTTCGGCAACTTGCCTCAGAAGGAAGTGGATTGCCGATCCAAATCTATTGTTTCACCAAAAACAAAGCCTGGGGAGCATACGAAGAAATTCAGGCAGATATTTTCGACCACCTCTTCGCTGTCGCAGCCGAATTTGACCTCCGATTGTTCCAACAACCTACGGGTCTCGATTTTCGAAATCTCGGCGAAGACCAGAGCTGAAGCTACTTTTCGCTCACTTCGATAATCCGTTGGGCGCTGCAAGCCCACTGCTTCACTTTGCTGTCAGCGGTCTCTTGTTGAAACTTTCCGCCTCCGGCCCAGGGAGAAAACGCCGGCAATATCCACCGCTCTTTCAAGTTATCCGATCGTGTCTCAATCGCGAAACTCGGCATTGTCACCGATGTCCCGGCTCCGTCGCGAAACCGATGAGATGGGTGCAGATGTCCGCAAATCTCTATCAAGCCACGGTCACTTGCTCCAGCTCCTTCAAAACGCGGCTCATGCCCATGATGAAAGAAAAATTCATCGGTCTCAAAACTCGGCACGAATTCAAATTCCTCCCGAATCCTCCCCCGATCGTGGTTTCCTTCTACCAACACCAATTCTTTGCAAAAATCCGAAACTTCACTCAGCCAGGCAATTGCCCGCTCCGGCGCGGCACTGCTATCGACGATATCGCCCACTAAAATTACTTTTTGGGGGTTCCAAAATTCAACCAAATCGTGAAGTCGCTTCTCGATCACATCCATCCCCCACATCGGCCAAAGCCCTCCATCACGGCGCCGACTCACCTCGTAGCCAAAATGCAGATCCGACAGCGCGAGCCATTTCTCTTCCTCATGAAAGAGCGCAAGCCGTCCATCGAGGATCACTTTTGGGTGAATTCTCGCCGTCGCCACACGAACGGGATCGCCGGTTGATTTTTCTTTCGAGTCGGCCATGCTTCCGTCCTGTTTAACCTTAGAAATACGACATGTCAGACGAAAAAGAGCCGGCTCCCGCAGAAGATATCGGAACCCTCCTCCAGGTCCGCCGCGAGAAAATGGATAAACTCCGCGAACTCGGAGTCGATCCATTCGGTCAAAAATTTGAAACGACTCACGCTCCGGGCAAACTTCGCGAAAATTTCGAAGAGGAGAAAAAGGTCAGCGTCGCCGGCCGGATCACCGCTCTCCGCGACATGGGGAAAAGCAATTTCATCGACCTTTCAGACCTGAACGGCCGCATCCAGATCTTCATCAACGCCAAGGAACTGGGCGAAGAACAATGGGAAGTCTACAAGCAACTCGACATCGGCGACTGGCTCGGTGTCGAAGGCGAAACCTTCACCACCCGGACCGGCGAGCCTTCGGTAAAAGGGCAAACCATCACCGTCCTTTCCAAATCACTGCGTCCCATGCCGGACAAATTCCACGGCGTGGTCGATCCGCAGATTAAATACCGTCAGCGTTATCTCGACCTCATCGCCAACGAACGCTCCCGCGAGATTTTCCAGAAGCGCTGCCAGATGGTCGCGGAAATCCGTAGCTACCTGGGCGAACGCGATTTCATGGAGGTGGAAACACCCATGCTGCAGGACATTCCCGGAGGTGCCGCCGCTCAACCCTTCGAGACGCGGCACAATGCGCTCAGCATGGACATGTATTTGCGCATCGCGCCGGAGCTGTATTTAAAACGCCTCCTCATCGGTGGCTTCGATAAAGTGTTCGAGCTGAACCGAAGTTTTCGGAACGAAGGAATCAGCCGCCGTCATAATCCCGAGTTCACGATGCTGGAAGCCTACTGGGCTTACGCCGATTTCGAGCAAATGGCCGACCTCGTCGAAGACATGATTTGTCACCTCGCCGAAAAATATTGTGGCGGTCTTCAGATCGAACACAAAAATGCCGAGGGCGAAGTCACCAAGACCATCGACCTGAGTCGCCCCTGGAAACGCGCACCCTATAAAGACCTCGTCGCCGAAGCAGCCGGGTCCGACTGGTGGGATCTCACTGCGGAAGGACGTCGCAACAAATGCAAAGAGCTCGGCGTGGAAATCTCCGCCGACATGGAAGACTACGAAGTCTCGCAGCAGGTCTTTGAAAAACTCGTAGAAGAAAATTCGATCAATCCGGTTTTCGTCACCCACGTATCCAAAGAACTCGTTCCGCTCGCAAAGCAAAACACGAGCGACGATTCTGTCGTCGACGTCTATGAGTTGATCATCAACGGCGCGGAGATTTCGCCCGGATATTCTGAACTCAACGACCCCGACGTGCAACGCGCCCGCCTCGAGGAACAAGCCGGTGAAGAGATTCAAAAAATCGACGAAGACTTTCTGCTGGCGCTGGAATACGGCATGCCCAGCGCGGGAGGAATCGGCATCGGCATCGATCGCCTCATCATGATGCTGACCGGCGCCGAGTCGATCCGCGACGTGGTTCTGTTTCCGCAGTTGAAGCGGGCTGCGGGGTAAGCAAAGTTTTTCGTAGTGCGGATTGCCAATCCGCTTTCACAAGCCCGGCAGACGGAATGGCATTCCGTGCTACGTTTGTGATCAACCCGGTTTGCCCACCCAATCGCGCCGCTTCATTTCGGGCTGTTCACTCGTATCTTGATATGAGAGAACAGACTCCCGATATGATTTTTTCCCGAACAGGTTTGGCCTTTATCTTCGCGTTTGCTGCGATTTCTTCTTCGCAGGCTGAACCGCTCAGCTTCAATCGCGACATTCGCCCCATCCTTTCTGACAACTGTTTCGCCTGTCACGGCTTTGACGAAAAAGAGCGGAAGGCTGATCTGCGGCTTGATACTGAAGATGGTGCCTTCGCCGATCTCGGTGGGTATTTCGCGATCAAAGCCGGCGAGCCTGAAAAAAGCGAAGTGTGGCTGCGGATTGATTCGACGGATGAGGATGAAATTATGCCTCCACCGGATTTTCATAAGACTCTGACCGACGCGCAGAAATCAACCATCAAACAATGGATCGAAGAAGGGGCGAAATACGAACAGCACTGGTCTTTCATCGCCCCGAAAAAATCCGATCCACCCAAAACAGTCGGAGCAAAAAATCCGATCGACGCTTTTCTCCAGGCCCGACTCCGGAAAGAAAAGCTTTCTCCCGCGCCCGAAGCCCCCAAAGAGACACTGATCCGCCGGGTCACCCTCGACCTCACCGGCCTGCCTCCGACTCACGCAGAAGTCGACGCCTTTCTCGCCGACAAATCTCCCGGCGCCTACGCAAAACTGGTCGACTCGCTGATGACGCGGCCGACCTACGGCGAACACATGGCGCGTTACTGGCTCGACCTCGCCCGCTACGCCGACACCCACGGGCTTCACCTCGACAACGAACGCTCGATGTGGCCCTACCGCGACTGGGTCGTCCGCGCATTTAACGAAAATATCCCCTTCGACGATTTCACTCGCTGGCAGTTGGCGGGCGACCTTTTACCCGAACCTACTCGCGACCAACTCATCGCTTCCGGATTCAATCGCTGCAATGTCACCACCAGCGAGGGAGGCAGCATCAATGAGGAGTGGGTCTATCGATACGCCGTCGACCGCACCGCCACGAGTGTTGAAGTTTGGATGGGACTCACTGCCGGATGCGCCGTCTGTCATGACCACAAATTCGATCCACTTTCGACAAAAGAATTTTACTCACTCTACGCCTTTTTCCACAGTGCCGCCGATCCGGCGATGGATGGGAACAAAGTCGACACCCCGCCGATTCTCCGTCTAACGACACCTGAAGACGAAGCGCGTGTCAAAGAACTCGATACCAAAATTTCTGCCGTCGACAAAAGTATCACCGGAGCAGTTGCCAAGATCGACTACGAAGACCCGGCAAAACTCGACCCGCCACCCCCCATAAAAACGGTGGAAACCATCTGGTTCGAAGATGGCTTTCCCGAAGGCACCAAACCTGAAAGATCAGGAGGAGAAATAAAACTGATCACAAAGAAAGAAGGTCCGGTTCACAGCGGGCAACGAGCTCTGCAACGCACCGCCAAAAACGCGATGGGACAGGATTTCTTCACCGGCGGAAAGACCTTCACCGTTCCGAAAGACGGCAAATTCTTTGCCTATTGTTATCTCGATCCGAAGGATCCACCGAAGCAGATCATGCTGCAGTTCCATGTCGGCGGCTGGAAAAACCGGGCGACCTGGGGCGAGCAGGGGAAGATCGGATTCGGGAAGCCGGGCACCACCGAAAACATGCGGATCGGCGACCTGCCCAAACTGGGTGAATGGGTTCGGCTTGAATTCGATGCGACAAAGGTCGGACTGAAAGCCGGGACCAAGGTGGATGGCTACGCTTTTACCCAACACTCCGGCACAGTGACCTGGGACCGGCTCGGAGTCACCGCAACTACCAATCCCGTGACCGATCCGACATGGTCATGGGAGGTGTGGAAGAAACAAAACCAGGGGAAACGGAATAACGATTTGCCCGAGGGCCTTCGCCAACTGGTTCGCGGAAAACAGGCAGACAAATGGAGCGAAGAGGAACACAAAAAAATCTACAATTTCTGGCTCACGAAATTTTACGCCGGAGCTCGTGATTTACTGAGTCCGCTGGAGTCGCAAAAAAACCCGTTCGTCGCGGAAAAGGACAAGATCGAGAAAGGCACCGCCATCACTTTCATCATGGCCGATATGCCGAAGGCCCGCGAAAGCTTCGTGATGGAACGTGGAGCCTATGATGCCCCCGGAGAGAAAGTCTCGCGCGGTGTCCCCGCCTTTCTACCCGTGCTTCCCGAAAAGAAAGGAGAGGCAGATTACAACCGGCTCGATCTCGCCGACTGGCTCGTTAGCGGAACTCATCCTCTCACGGGACGCGTCACCGTGAATCGATTCTGGCAGCAGTTCTTCGGAACAGGATTAGTCAAAACCAGTGCCGACTTCGGGTCACAGGGAGAACCTCCGAGTCATCCGGAATTGCTCGATTGGCTTGCAGTTCAATTTGTCGAAGACGACTGGGATATTCAAAAACTCGTGAAACGCATCGTGACAAGTCATGCTTATCGTCAGCACACCAAAGTCACTCCGGAACTGCTGGAACGTGATCCGGAAAATAGACTCCTCGCCCGGGGACCGCGCTTTCGCCTCGACGCAGAAATTTTGCGAGATCAAGCGCTCTATGTAAGTGGATTGTTAGTGCCGACCATTGGTGGAAAAGGAGTCAACCCCTACCAGCCACCCAACATCTGGGAACCGGTTGGATTCGGAAGCAGCAACACCCGCTACTACAAACAGGGAAGCGGAGATGATCTTTACCGCCGCAGCCTCTATACCTTTCTGAAGCGGACTGCTCCGCCTCCGTTCATGTCCAGTTTTGATGCCCCTAACCGGGAACAGAGTTGTTCAGTTCGCGGACGCAGCAACACACCTCTGCAGGCCCTTCAACTGATGAACGACATCCAGCACATGGAAGCCGCCCGGAATTTTGCGGAGCGTATCCTCAAGGAAGGTGGCGAGACACCTGAGGAACGAATCACCTGGGCCTGGAGAGCCGTCACCTCAAGAGAGCCGGAGCCTGAGGAGATGGAGATCGCTCGAAACGCCTTGCAGCAGCATTTGAACCGCTTCGAGTCCGATGATGCCGCCGCAACCGAATTGGCACAATACGGAGAAAGCAAAGCAGACGAGTCCCTGAATAAAACGGAACTCGCCGCTTACGCTCTCCTTGCAAATTTGATTTTGAATCTGGACGAAACGGTAAACAAAAACTGAGTATGAATCCCGCACTCGAATATCACAACGAACTCACCCGTCGCCGATTCTTTGAAGGCGCAGGATTGAAAGTTGGCGGACTGGCTCTCTCCACCCTGCTTGGGAAAAATGCGTTCGCGGCTCCTTCGGCTGCCGGGGTCCACGGTGCGCTGCCAGGCTTTCCGAATTTTGCGCCGAAGGCAAAGCGCTTGATCTATCTCCACATGAACGGAGCGCCTTCGCAGCTCGATTTGTTCGATCACAAACCGGGGCTGAAAGACTTTTTCGACAAGGAGCTTCCGGAATCTGTCCGCAACGGACAGCGCATTACCACGATGACGAGCGGCCAGTCGCGGCTCCCGGTCGCGCCGAGCAAATTCGCCTTCGAGCAATGTGGAAAAAGCGGGATCTGGATGAGTGATCTCGTCCCGCACATGAAGGGCATCGCCGACGACATCACCATGATCAAATCGGTTCACACTGACGCGATCAATCATGATCCGGCTTGTACCTTCGTCATGACCGGCAGCGAGATCCCCGGCAAGCCGAGCCTGGGATCCTGGATCAGTTACGGTCTCGGCAGCGAAAGCAATGACCTCCCTGCCTTTGTCGTTTTTACTCCAAGCTTTCCGAAGGCGAGCCAGGCTCAGGCCCTTTTTACCCGGATGTGGAGCTCCGGATTTCTTCCTTCCAAGTACGACGGCGTCGCTTTGCGAGGTCAGGGAGATCCTGTTTTGTATGTGAAGAATCCTCCCGGAGTGAATCCCGGTGATCGTCGGACGATGCTCGATGCATTGAATCGCTTGAATCAAAAAAACTTCGATCGATATGGCGATCCGGAAACACAGACGCGAATCGCGCAGTATGAAATGGCCTTCCGAATGCAGACCAGCGTTCCTGAACTGACTGACCTCAGCGGAGAAAGCAAAGCGACTTTGGATCTCTACGGACCTGAGGTGGAGAAGCCCGGAACCTACGCTCAAAGTGCACTGCTGGCCCGTCGCTTGATCGAGCGAGGGACCCGTGTCGTGCAGATTTTGCATCGGGGTTGGGATCAACACGGCAAGCTTCCCACATTGATCAAAGGGCAGTGCATGGATGTCGACCAACCGACGGCCGCCTTGATCAAGGATCTGAAATTGCGAGGCCTTTTGGAGGACACTCTCGTTGTTTTTGGCGGCGAGTTTGGACGAACGGTATATTCCCAGGGCACCCTTACAAAAGACAACTACGGGCGTGACCATCACCCGAGGAACTTCTGTATGTGGATGGCCGGGGGCGGAGTCAAGAAGGGAACGAATTACGGATCCACCGACGATTTCAGCTACAACATTGCGGAGAATCCAGTTCACCTAAACGATCTCAATGCGACCATTCTGCATTGCATGGGAATCGACCACAGTCGCTTCTCGTTTCCCTTCCAGGGATTGGAGCAGCGTTTGACCGGAGTCGAAGATGCTCACGTAGTGAATGATATTTTGGCGTAGTCACCTGGTCGGTTAAAGACCAATGCTTCAAAGCACTTTGACCAAAAGCTTGGTGGTAACTTTTTTTCCAGTCCGCTTATCGAAGGCGAACACTTCGTGCTCACCCGGTTTGAGAATCACCCAACTGTGACCACTCTTGGTTTCGACAGAAAGGCTTTCACTGTTCCATTCAATCTGCTCCCCGCCATGCCCCGCAATTTCGAGAGGGAACTTTCTTCCACCCTCTGGCAGATCAGGGTCAAGAAATGCGACCGTTCCATCCAGAGGACTGACAATCCTGAAATTTCGATGGGATGAATCTTCGGATAAAGCTTGAAGCCCGGCCCGTTTCTTGAGGTGATTGGCAGGACTCCCCCACCATGTTGCGAATTCAATCGGGAGAATCGTTCTACCGCCTGGCGAATAATCCGATTCTTCGGCAAAGGCAGGTTCGCTCCCCTTTTCGAACCATTCTTTCACCGTTCCTCCCTGCGGTTTTTCAAGACCATCGGGAATGCGCTTTCCGTTCAAGGAATCGATCTCCACTTCCACCATGTTCGCCGGGCGATCATACCAGGTCGGCTTTCCCTCCCTGTAGAGATGTTCCATGACCCGTTTGAAAATCGGACCTGCACCGCTTGCGCCGGATACCTTCTGAAGAGGACGGTTACTAAACCTTCCCAGCCAGACGCCCACCGTGAACTCCGGTGTATAACCGACCGTCCAGTTATCGCGAAAGTCAGTCGACGTTCCCGTCTTGGCAGCAACTTTGAAAGGGAGGCGCAGTGCAGAGTTCAAACCGAAAGCTTCCGCTCTCGCTCCATTGTCGGAAAGGATATCGGCAATGATCCAGGAATTTTGACGATTAAACAGAGTCTGGCTGTCGATTGAACCCTCTCCACTGCCTTTGACCATCCGATATGGCTGATACTCACCAAGCCGGGCGAGACATGCGTATGCGTTAGTGAGCTCTAATAAACGCACTTCGGAATTCCCGAGAGTCAGTCCCAGACCATATTCCACCGGATCAGATTTCAGGCTGCTGAATTTCAAATCCCGCTGCATTAGTTCATGGAGCACTCCCGGGCCACCGATCCGGTTAAGAACTTTGACCGCAGGAACATTCATCGAATTGGCCAGAGCATGCCGCAAAGTAACAGGGCCATGAAATCGTCGATCAAAATTCACGGGCTGGTAGGCTCCGGTCGAAGTCACATATTCGATCGGCGTGTCCGCCAGGACCGAGCCCGCGGTGTATCCTCGATCCATTGCCAGGAGATAGGTAAAAGGCTTCAGGGTCGAACCTGCAGATCGACCGGCCCATGCACCATTGACCTGGCCTGACCTTGTTCCAAAATAGGAGCGCGATCCGCTGAGCGCGAGGACCTCACCTGTGGCATTTTCAATGACTACCACGGCAGCCTGAAGATCACTCTCCTCCCGAACGGAACGACTGAGGCCGGCTAGCTCCACTGCGATGGATGCTTCCACTGCCTGTTGCAACTCAAGGTCGAGAGTTGTCTCCACGATTCCTCTTTCGGGAATCTTCCCTTCCTGCTTTTGCAAAACAAGATCCACAAAATGCGGAGCATGAAACGCTCCTGAGTTTTTCGGAAGCAACCGAATCGATTCGATCATAGCGGAAGCGAACTCAGCCTCCGTGATCCACCCTTCCTCTTTCATCCGACCGAGAACCCAAAACTGTCGCTTGCGGGCGCCTTCGAAATTCCTCCACGGATTCAGTGTGGACGGTTTGTTGGGCAGGCCAGCCAGAAGCGCGCTTTCGGCCAGAGAAAGATCTCCGAGCGGTTTTCCGAAATATCCCCGGGCAGCAGCCCGGGTACCAGTGAACTGGTTTCCATACGGCAGCCGGTTTAGATATGCCGTCAGGATTTCTTCCTTGTCGTGAAAAATTTCCAACTTCCTTGCCGCGAGGGACTCAACAATTTTGGTCTTAAAGTTCCGCGCCCGTGGAGGCGATGCCAGCTTGATGGTTTGCTGCGAAACGGTAGAGGCTCCTGAAACGAATCGTCCCCTCGAAGCCGAATCTTTCACCGCCCGCCCAATACTAATAAAGTCGATTCCGTTGTGGGAAAAGAACCGGGAGTCCTCCGCTGCCAGAGTAGCGAGAATCAAACTGTCCGGAAATTCTCCGTAGATCGCGGGTTCGTCGAGCCTCAATCCATCGGCGAGGAGACGACGCATCGGCCTTCCTTTGCGGTCTGTGAATACCACTCCTTGTTCGGGTGCAGCGCTGAGGTTATCAGGAAGAGAGACCAGCAGCGGCGCGAGGTACATGCCCACGCCGCTCAAGAGAAGCCCTCCACCGAGAACGGCTATCAAAATTTTTCGTTTCATCGGACAGTTGCTACTTTGTTTTCACCAAGGTCCAAAGGCCTCGCCGTGATCTGCTGTGTCCCGCTCAATCCGAATCTTTCCGGTTCATACATCGCTTCGATTTTTGCCGGAGGCGCTATGACGTTTCCGGGAGCGACGACGCGGGCAAGATACTGAAGCGTATAGTCCCCTGCACGAAAAATGGAGTCCGAGAAGAAGACCGCTCGTTCTTTCCGAAGTTCCCTATGATGAGTGTAGAGACGGCGCGCGTCTGATTTGATGGCGACATTTTTTGCACCGGAAGTTTTGAAATCCGGGTTCACTGCCTCAAGAATTGCCGGAAGCGGATCATCGATCGCAATATAATTCTCACGGTCCTTCGGAATGTTGAGGTCCAGCTTCACCAGGACGAGATCCCCTACCATCAGGTTCTCCGCAGTTGAGATGGAACCATCGGTCTCCACTTTGTGATACTCTCTTTGAATTCCGAACCCTTTATTTTCAGGTTTCATGGGAATCATTTCCGGCTGAGTCGCCACTCCAAGCTTCACGTATACCGTAGCCTTATTCTTCAAGTTCAAGGACAAGCTCTGTTTCCTAAGGTCTCCTTCGAAGTCAAAGCTCACCGTGCCGGTCGAAGGATCGGGAGAAAGGGAAATGGAATCCTTGCGATCTCCAAATTGAATTCCGATTTCATTCTCCGAAAGAGAAGCAGCCGTTGCGTCGCTATAAACAGAAAGCGCCATCAGCGGCCAGGCATTGGAATAAGTGCTACCCCATCCTCGGCGTTCGCGCCGCTGGTTCATCAGCTCATTGAGCGTGTCATCCACTCGTGAATCGTTCGGATTCAATTTCACTTGAGCGAGGAGTTTGGTGGCCGTCAGATAAGATTGCTGATACCAGCTCACATTCGACCGTGGGGCATCTTTGTCATCCGCCACCAGCATTTCAATCCTCGGCTTCAATTCGGGCTCCTCCAATGCGCCGCCTTCAATCATCGCCAGGGCAAGAAGCGAACGGGCTTCAGCAGGAAGCTTTTTACGAAGCTCAAACAGAACTTCGTTGTAAGCAGGCTCTGCGCGCCCGGCCAGCGCCAGCGTATAGAGTGCCAGGCAGCGCTGCGAAAGTTCGTAAGGGTTTTTGAGGTCCCCGGTCCTACGAAGATTTTTGGAAAGATACTCCCAAAGCGCATCGGTTTGATCTTTGGGTAGCTCGACACCGCTTTTCACAGCAAGAGCAATCGCCATTCCCCCGTAGGCACTTCCCCAGAGAACCGGCTCATTTCCGCCCGGCCAATAGGAAAGCCCACCCTCGCCGGTTTGCATCGAAAGGAGACGCTGCATCCCTTTATTGATCGCCTTCGAAATTTCCTCATCTGACTTGTTAAGCCCCGGAAGAACGCTCCGCATGTTTTGAGTGCTCAACCACGGCAAGGTGCTCGAGGTGGTTTGCTCGACACATCCGTATGGATACTTGAGAAGGTATTCGATCGCATCCCCTGCTTCGACAAGGCGGGAATTACTGACATTCAACTCTACATTCCCGCGTCCGTTGAGGAGTCGGGGATTAACGGATTCGAGAACATTCTTCAGATCCTGTTCGTTGCGTATCGCAAAGGTTTTCGACTGGCGGAGTAGCGGCAGTGGATACTCAACTTTCAACTTCGACTCAGTGGCATCTCTCAAACGAGGGTTGCTAAGTGAGCGAACCTTCCAGTTCCACTTGGCCTCTCCCACTTTGGTCAACCCAACAGGAAGCCGAACGGTCTCGGTAGCGCCCGCGGCCAGAGTGAGGCGCTTCACTTTTTTTTGTGTCTCTTCGTTCGATTCAAGACTGGTCGGAATAATCTTCCCGATTTCGTTGAGAAAGAGTGCGTGCTCGTCGAGGGAGACTTCAATCTCGACCTCCTGCGCTTCACCTGAATTGTTGTGAAGAACCGCACTGAGATCAATCTGATCTGATAGGTTGCTGAATCCGGGCAGAGCAGGCTCAATGATGAGCGGCTTATTGATCACTAAAGGCGCCTGACCGGAACCAAAACGATTCCCCTCGGCGACGACTGCCATGACCCGGAAGTTTGTCAGATTGTCAGGAGCTTTGAAGGTCGCGGTGACCAGCCCATTCTCGTCCGTGACAAGAGCACCGGCCCAGAATGCAACTGCCTTAAAGTCTTTGCGAACCCGATCGGGATCGAGACCTTTTCCAGCTCCACCGCCGCCGATAACGTACCCTTTATTTCCAAAGTCCTGCTCAAGAGGATTCTCCGGAATCAAGCTGGAGAGACTTTGTCCGGTAGAGACGTTAAGAGGAAATGCTTTGTGAAACTCTTGCCCGGGTTCGGGTGTGTCGTATCCCGTGAGGCTGAGGATGCCTTCATCAACGGCATAGAGAGTTACTTCCGCATTGGCAGCCGGCTCACCGGTTTTACTCATCACGGTCGCATCGATCTTCACCTCTTCACCGGGTTGAAAATATTCCTGCTCGCCGGTATCGACAGTGACTTCCAACTGAACAGACGGATCATCCACTGCCAACTGGCAATAGCCCATTCGGTAGTCGGCCGATGGATGCTTGTGGGGACTGTCTCCGGCTCCGCGGATGATCAGAACCGAGGTAAAGAAATTCGGGGCATCGCCTTCTTCAATTGGAAATTCGAGAATCGTCTCGTGCTTATCGATCATCTGAGTCCGGACTTCCCGGACACCGCCCCGCTCGGTCGTGACGAGTGCATTCCCAAAAACCGGAGTCCGCACCAGCACCTGAGCGGTATCACCAACTTTGTAGGTCTCTTTGTCAGGAATTACATCGATACGAACAACATCGTGCCACGACCAGGATGGTTCCTCCGCCCCGATCACACGCACTTTAGTTTTGGTAAGAACTTTTCTTCCAGACTCATCGGTGGCAGCGAGTGTCACCACGTAGTCACCGGCTTCGGGAAATGTCAGATCTACGGGAACAATCCTCGCAATACCAGTCACTGGATCCACCTGCGTCTCAACAGTTCGAGTCTCCTCATGCTTCCGGACAAGAACCTTGTCATTCCGGTGAGTAATCTTTCCACCGGCACCTTTCACTTTAACAGTGTTCCAACTTTCCTTCTCCAAGGTGATCTTTGTTTCAACCGGTGAAGTGTGGACCTTTCCTGCAGCTGTCACATTCGCGACCGCAAACGTTACGGTATCGCCTGCCCGGTGAGTTCCATCCGGCTCTTGAATTCCCGTGTAGAAATCGGAACTGTGAACCGTGAATCTGGTATTCCCGGCGACCGTTTGTTGATTGGCATCGATTACTTCGGCACTGACGGTAACAACTCGCGGTGATGGTCCCCCGGTTTGTTCAGGGAGGTCAAATTTAATATTCGCCTGACCTTTCTCACTGAGGTGAAGCGTCTCACTGGCACTGAAGGAACTGTTGCGATCGGAGTAGTCACCAAAATCGAACTCATCAAATCCACGAGGTCTCGGGAAACTTTTTGATGCATACACATTCCAGTTCACGAGTGATTTTGAGAGCGGCTTGCCCATGTAATAATTCGCCGAAAGAGGAATCTCGATTTCTCCGGCTGAAGTGAGTGACTCCTTCGCATCGAGACTCACCTCGAAAGTATTCACCCGGTATTCCTCGACCTGAAACGAGTGATGGGCGATACGGCGCCATCTGTCATAATCCTCTTCTCCATCATCCTCCTCGCCTTCCTTCTTCTGCTTGTTGAAGTCGAGTTCCATCGAATACCAGCCCAGGCCACTTGTCGGCAATTTGAAACTGTCGTCAAAACTTCCGCGATCACTCATCGTGACTTCTTTGTCCACGATCTTTCGATTGCGGGAATCAAAGACTCGAAGCTGCGCTTTCCCTCCACCGCCCGGGAGGATCTTGTCCGCATCCACAAAACGGGAGATGGCTTTGATATAAATTTCCTCGCCCGGCTTGTAGACATCCCGATCAGTAAAAATTAAAGTGCGACGCTCCTCTTCGATCGGCGAATCATACCGGTAGTCGATGGAAAAACTCCACAAGCCCACTGTGTCCAGTTCTTCGGAAAACCGCATGACGTGACGATCTTTTCCGATCCTCGCATCCATCCAGGCCGCTTTACCATTGTACTCATCGGCAGAAAACTTCACCAGACCTCCCGCATCTGTTTGGCGCTTTGTCAGGGATTCGATATCATCATTAAAGAGAGCGATATCGACTCCGCTCAAGGGCGTTCCTTTTTCCAGCGAGAAGGCATAGATCAGGGTTTCCTTTTCCGTCTGTTTCCAGGCAAGCCCGATATCGGTCAGCTGAATCAATGCCTGGGCTCCGACACCGATACCACTTGGACTGTCCGAACTTCCCTCGGCACAGAGGTAGTAGCCTCCAAACTGTTCCCCTTCAGCAAGATCATCCCAGGAAAGGTTTACCGTTTCGGACTTGTCCAGTTCGGCGGTTCGCTCGATCCGCTGATCGTAAACTTCCTTTCCGGGAACCATTCCGAAGGCAACCGTCCGGTTTTCTCCCCATCCTTCGTATTCTTCATCGTATCCTTTGAGCGCATACAGAAGTGAATCACCTCTTAAAGTTTTTACGCGGACATGAAGCGATTCGAGATTTCCCATCTGGATATCAAACTTCCGGTGCCCTCCTGCATTCTGGGTCGTGGTAAATGCCGGCAAGGTAACGAATCCGTCCTGCGGAGTAAACTTCACCGCCTTTACAACCGCCTGGTTCAACTGGGTATTGTCATTCCCCACAATCCCGGGTCTCACTTTGACCACGTAGTCCTTTGCAAATTCAAAATCGCCTTTGATTCGAATAGTTGAACTCTGATTCACAATCTCATAATTAGCCGGAACCGGATTCACCGAAATATAGGAAGAAAGTTTTTCCGCATCAAAATCCGCGTGAAGTCCTCCTTTTGTATGATCAATCACAATCGATTTATCCGAATCGAATTGATTGCTCGCATAGACATCTCTCACCACGAACTCCCTGAGTGCCCCGATATAGTCCCGCTTTTCTTCCGGAAGCGAATGAGATCCGTCGGCGCTGCTGAGGCCTGCATTAAATTTCAGGTA
Source organism: uncultured Verrucomicrobiales bacterium (assembly GCA_913058215.1). Classification (GTDB taxonomy): domain Bacteria; phylum Verrucomicrobiota; class Verrucomicrobiia; order Verrucomicrobiales; family DEV007; genus Arctic95D-9. The sequence goes on along the minus strand of CAJXQE010000038.1, from coordinate 3,274 downwards.
CCAGGTCGCATCGAGCGGCAATGAAACGGCCGGGCTCAGGAGAAGATAATTTTCCGTGGCGATCGCGAGGCGGGCCTCTTCATTAAGATTGCTTCGAAAAGCGATGACTTCGTTCGCTGAGGGCTTCTTCGCTTTTACTGCGACCTGGCGGTCATGATTGGTATCAAAAAAGGAGATCAATGACTCCGCAGACTTCGCACTCATCGGAGCATTGAAGCGGAGCAGGATTTTCGAATCGGGAGTCAATGGGCGACTGGAATAAAAGCGCGATGGAAATCGGCTGAAGCTCAGCCCGGTATCCTGATTTTCATCAGCATCCTGAGACTGAATACCTGGAGCGAGACAGAAAAGGGCAAGTAACGGAAATAGATATCGTTTCATAAAAAGGTTCCTCCTAAATTCAGAAACGGATGGCGCCCCTGAAATATTTGGTGTTTGACGAATAATACGTCGGAATTAGGCGAGAACTTTCAGGAGAAGGAAAAAAGATCACTAAGCCAATCCTGCCGTCCGCACAAAAGGTGGTATCGGACATCCCATCGAATCAGCGATCGCACGGATAAGCTCGGCTTCGCTGCTGGAAACCACTCCATCCGTCATCACCGAAGCACTGCAGGCTTCGAGCAGTTGCCGTTTCACAATCGGGGACGCCATGGAAAACTCATCCAGAGCCCGACCGATGGCGTCGAGGCCACATTCATCCGGTGTAGCGAAAGTGATCTCTGATCCTGTTATCCTTTTCGAACCGGCTGCGAAGGCCGCCTCGACATCTGCATCACTGGAAGGGCTGCTCATTGCTGCCAGAGTCGACAACAGGATGCTCGCTTCATCTTTCAACACCTCCATTTTGAGATAGCGAACCCGCGGTGATTTCTCCCGACCGAAATAAGTGTCCAAATGGCGATTTACAACCCTGAGCAAAGCAAATTCGAACAAGTCCACCTGACGGTCACTTGCGATCAATTTCTGAAGAAGGTGTTTAAACCGATCATACTCGCCGGGAGACAATCGCCTGAGTGTCGGAATGCAAAGGTCCACCAGCGCCAGTTTTGCGGCGGAATGAATTTCGCTGATCTGACCATGAAGCGTAATAACACGCTGGTAAGTCTCCTCTTCGGTTTCGTTCCGCAATTCGTCCAATTCGTCATCGCGAAGTTTGTCATCCTGTGCGAGCAAAAGTGCAAAGATCATCGCCTGAGCACCCGATTGACTCCGGGAAGCGTCTGTCCATTCCGGAGGAAAATTCTCCAGAAGCTCATGACCCAGCGCAACCTGCTCGGGGTGAACCGAACTCATGCTTTCAATTGCTTCCGACTCGGTCATCCTCACCGATGCGCCTTGCTCTGCGAGCATCATCCCGGGAATCATCACAGGTACCGTTGGAAGCGCCGGAGGCGTCTTTCTCTTTTCAGGCTCATCCCGTTCTGTGATCGGAGGAAGATGCGACGGCGCAAATTTTCCATCCCACGAAGGCATCAGCCGTTTAATCCGGATCGGTAATGGCGGGTGTGTCGCGAAAACGGAACTGCGAAAGGCACTACCGAAAAACAGATGGCTGGCGTCACGTGACATAGGATGACTCATTTTCGAGCCGGCAGCCAGTCCTCCAATTTTTTGAAGGGCACCGGCAAGTCCGTCCGGATTTCGGGTAAACTGAACGGCGGAAGCATCTGCCAGAAATTCTCGCTGTCGCGATACCGAAGCCTTAATCAGATTCGCAAAAAACAGTCCAATATATCCAATGATAAAAAGCCCCAGGCCTGCAACCAGCATCACGATCACAGCTCCGCCTCCTTCACGACTGCGACTTCCGCGGCCAACATAGGACATTCCGCGGAGAATGAACTCTCCTATCAATGAGATAAAAAGAATTCCGAATACCACACCCATTAAGCGCATGTTGAGACGCATGTCGCCGTTGAGGATGTGCGAAAACTCGTGGGCGATCACTCCCTGCAACTCATCGCGGGTGAGCAGTTTCATACATCCGCGAGTCACTCCAATTACCGCATCACTCGTCGTTTTCCCAGCAGCAAAAGCGTTGATCGATTCCTCGCTGTCCATCACATAGACATCGGGAACCGGGACACCAGATGCAATCGCCATTTCCTCGATGACATTCAGCAATCGCCGCTCATGAAAATCGATGGAGTTGGTGTCGACAATCCGACCACCTAATTCCTGAGCAACCACTTTTCCGCCGCCGGAAAGTTGCATTGTTTTGAAACTCGAAGCGAGAAATACGACCACTCCAGTTCCGACAGCTGCGGCAATCAATACGCCCGGCTGCCAGGGATTGAAGCGCCCCCCATCACTGACAAAGGGGATAATCGCTACGGCGAGAAAGTAGATCGATCCAATGATTCCCAACACAGCGAGCAGAAAATAGAACACCAACACGTGGGTCTTTTTCCGCGCCTGCTCCTGATGCTCAAAGAAATCCATCAATTAGTCCGGGGACCAAAGGTCTAGAATTTTACTTCAACATTCTCACGCTCAGAATCGTCGGAAACTTCAAACATGGTTGCCCGGACAAAATTGAACATGTTGGCAATGAAGTTCGATGGGAACACTTCGATCTTGTTGTTAAAATTCATGACCGCGTCGTTATAGGCCTGCCTCGAAAAGGCGACCTTTGACTCCGTTGAGCTCAGTTCCTCCTGCAACTGCAGCATGTTCTGATTACTGCGCAGATCGGGATAGCTCTCAGAGAGAGCAAACATTCTACCAAGAACTCCACCGAGCCCGGATTCAGCAGCTGCCAGTTTCTGCATCGATTCTGCATCACCTACATTGGCATTCGCCGACTGACGAGCAGTCTCCGCTGAGTTTCTCGCCTGAATCACCGCCTCAAGAGTCTCGCGCTCATGAGTCATGAAAGCTTTGGCTGTTTCGACCAAATTCGGAATAAGATCGTGGCGGCGCTTCAGTTGCACGTCGATTTGGGCGAATGCGTTTTTGTAGCGGTTTCGCATTTTGACCAGTCCATTGTAGAGCCCGATCACGAAAATGATCGGGAACAGGACCACGGCGACGACGATGAGAATAATTACGAGTGTTGTCATGATAAATACGGTTCGGCGGATGCAGCTCACCCAATTTCGCGGTGAGACGATCAGACTGTAAGGGGATTCAGGGGTTTTTCGATTACAAAACCATCACATTTTTAGAACGCTTCATTCTTAATCGTTAAAAATTTTGCAAAATTGCGCCGCTTTGCTTGAATTTGTTACTGTCTCTTATACACATCTCCGAGCCCACGAGACCGAGGCTG
>CAJXQE010000037.1 GCA_913058215.1 uncultured Verrucomicrobiales bacterium | reverse complement strand
TCGTCGGCAGCGTCAGATGTGTATAAGAGACAGGCCTTGTTGTATTCAGTGATCAGTTGATTGGTCTCATCCTTCGCTTCTCCAAGGAGCCGGATATAAGCGGCCAGGGGGGCTCCCGGAGCTTCCGGTCTATCGAGATGCATGAAATAGTAAACGTAGGTCAAAGCGGACGCATAGTCCTCACTGCCCCCCTTCCAATCGCCGGGTTTCATGACAAGAAACTCTCCGGGCTTCGGCAGTTTGATATGATCTCCGGAGCTCACTCCTCTGCTAACTAGACGCCCCTTAATTCCGTTCTCCGCATTCCGAAACTCGAAGCGCCCGTTTTGATAAGGCACCGACGCCATGTACTCCGCCGTTCCCTCTGCCAGCCAGAGCGGCATCAGCGCCAGCCATTCATGCATCAGTTGATGGGTGATTTCATGGATCAAGGTTGAGGTGTCACTCCCTTTGCGCAAAGTGAGCTGGCTGCCGTTCTTCTGCACCCCCATCTGGGAATAAGGGACGAACACCTTTTTCCTGGCCATGATGTAGATTCCCGCCACGTCTTTTGTTTTTCCGTGGGCAGTGCTGTCCGACAGCACTTTGCCAAATTCCCCTTTTGTCAGAAAACTGGTCTGGAAATATTTCGAATCCCCTGAGGGTGCAATCTTCAGGCCGAGTGGCAGAGCGGCAACAGCTGCGTGAGTCCCTTCAAAAACTCGTCCGGCTTCCATCACAAAACCCGTTGAGACCGCCTGACTGCTGGTGAATTCAAAATGCTCGGTATAATATCGTTCCGGGCCGCCTGTGACTTTGATCGAGGTCTCAATCTTTGTTTCGTCCGGCATGGGAAGGAGTGCGTAGGTCAGCCCCTTTTCCTTCATTCCGGTGATGTATTCCTGATCCGCTTTGCTGAGTGCTGCGAGCGATACTGAAGCGTCGCGGCCATCGGTGAGAATCAAGTGAACGGAATCCCCTTCCACAAAATTCAGCTTCGCTTCAATTGAACGGCCTTTACCATTCTTCCACAAACGATTCCCGGGTAGATCTCCTGCCTGTGAAAATGCAGGCAGGAAACACGTCGCGATTAGCAATATCCCTGTGAGTTTGAGAAACATGGAGGAGTTTTCTTTCCTTAAACTATGCAAATATCTCGAAGCTTGTCGAGTCGCGAGTGTGCGATTCAAGAGGGGCAGAAGATCGATTTAGCACGGTTTCCTTTTTCTTTTCCGCTGTTCTCTTTGGTTGACCCTCTCCGACAAAATGGCAAGATTAGCCACTTCCAGTTTTCCGATTCCATGCACCGATTCTATTTCCTCCTCGCTCCTCTCTTGTTCACCCTTGCCATCGCTCAAGACGATGACGAAAAGAAGGAGAAAACTGCCGAAGAAGTCGCTGCGGAAGAAGCGGCCAGGAAAGCAGAGTTGCTGAAGCTTCCCAACCTGGTTCTCATCATCGCCGACGACATGGCCTGGGACGATTGCGCTCCTTATGGTCACGACCGGATCATGACCCCGAACTTGCAGCGCCTTGCCGATGAAGGGATGCGCTTCGACAACGCTTTTCTCACTATCAGTTCCTGCAGCCCGAGTCGCGCCAGTATTGTCACCGGTCGTTACCCTCACAGTACCAACGCCGAGGAACTTCATTGGCCGGTTCCGGAGGATCAAATTACTTTTGTAGAGAAGTTGAAGGACAAGGGCTACTGGACGGCCGCTGCCGGGAAATGGCATCTCGGTGACGCGATGAAAGACCGTTTCAATGAGGTTCGCGAAGTCGATACTTCCGGATTTCAACTTCCTTCCGGTGAAGCAGGGAAAGCGGGGAAATTCAAAGAGACCCTGCAAGGTGAAGCCCAAAGCGGTTGTGCCGATTGGATGGCTCTGATGGATAATCGGCCAAAAGATCAGCCATTTTTCCTTTGGCTGGCCGCATTGGATCCTCATCGCCCCTATCACCAGAACATCATTAAAGATGGCGCACGGACCGATGAAATCAAAGTGGCGCCCTATCATCCGGATACTCCCTCCGTGAGGGTCGACTATCAGCAATACTACGACGAAATCACCCGTCTCGATAAATATGTTGGCCTCGTTCTCGACAAACTCGCGGAGCAGCAGGCATCCCAGAATACCGTAGTGCTTTTCATCAGCGACAACGGTCGTCCGTTTCCACGCGATAAGACAACTCTCTACGATAGTGGGATCAAGACTCCGTGGATTGTGCGGTGGCCTGAGAAAATCATCCCCGGATCGACATCATCCCGACTTGTGAGTTCGGTAGACATTGGCCCGACATTTCTGAACATCGCCGGAATCACCGAGATCGGGCCGACTTTTCAGGGACGCAATTTCGCCCCGCTTCTGACCGATCCGAATACCCCGATCCGGGAGTATGTCTATGCGGAGAAAAACTGGCACGATTTTGAAGATCATGTCAGGGCAGTTCGCAATGAGCGCTATAAATTCATCCGGAATTACTACAATGACCTGCCGCAGACTCCTCCGGCTGACGCAGTGAGGAGCCCGACCTACATTGAGCTTCTTCGCCTTCGGGAAAGCGGAGAATTGCTCCCCCATCAGCTGACCTGTTTCAATGCTCCCCGTCCGGCTGAGGAACTTTATGACACCAAGCTTGATCCTTTTGAGCTCAACAATCTTGCGGCAGACGAACGATTCTCTTCGCTTCTGTCTTCAATGCGCGCAGCGCTTGCGGATTGGGAAAAGCTCACTGAGGACAGTGCTCCGGAGCTGCGAACTGCAGATGAATTTGACCGCGTCACAGGAGTCCCGACCCCCGCCCGGGTCCGCCCTCGACGAACCAAAGCCGAAATGGTCGAAGACGGTCTTGTCGCACCGTGATTGAACTCTTTTCATCCCTATGAAGAAATACACCTTACTCATCACCTTACCCCTTCTCTGTCTTTCGAACGCCTTCGCCGGCTTTTCCTGGGAGGACGAAGAGGGAAAACACAAAACGCTCTATCACAACAGTCGACTGGTAGCGCGCTACATGTACGAGACGATTGATGAGAGCACTCCGGAACGGCGTGAAGAAACCTACAAGCCGTTTTATCACATCTACGATTTCGACAGCAGTAAGAGCTTTATCACCAAGGGCGCCGGCGGAAAATTTACTCACCATCGTGGAATTTACTACGGTTTCTCCAGATGCAGTTATACCGATGCTGAGGGCGAGGAGCAAAAAAATATCGACACCTGGCATTGTCGCAAAGCCCACCAGATTCACACGGAGTTTCTTGAGGAAAAGGGAAACGATGACAGCGCCATGCTCTCTACCAAAATTGACTGGATCGGTGATGATCAAAAGCCCTTCGCCAGTGAGGTTCGAACCTTGACCTTCTCTTTTGATGGAAAAGACCTCCTTGTCGATTTCAAATCGACTCTGACTCCACTCGTTCCAAAAGTGAAACTCGATGGTGATCCGCAGCATGCAGGTTTTCAATTCCGTGCTTCCAATGAGGTAGCCGAGAAGACTGCGAAGCAGACCTATTATATCCGTCCGGAAAGCGGCAAGGCTCCCGAAGGCAAGACAATCAACTGGGATAAGAAGAATGACAGTGAAGCGACTCGTGACCTTCCCTGGAAAGGGATGAGCATTATTGTAAGCGGAAAGCGTTACACAGTTGCCTACCTTGATGATAAGGGGAATCCGAAACCGGCCCGATTCAGCGAGAGAGATTACGGACGCTTTGGATCGTATTTTGTGAAGGATCTTACTCCCAAAAAACCGCTCACGGTAAACTACCGACTTGTGATACGGAAGGGTGAAATGTCCGCCGACGAAATCTCCGGAATGAGCGATGATTTCGCTCCTTAATTTTTAAAGGCTCTGAATGTTCGGTAAACGAAAAAAGGCGAAACAGGGTTCTATCGGTGAATCTACGGCTGAATCCCGCTCGGAGATCTCCGAGATTCTCCGGAAAGTTCGCAAGATCGAGTTGCGCACCCGTGGGCTGGTTCGAGAAAGCTTCGGAGGCGAATATCACAGTTGCTTCAAGGGTGAAGGTATCGACTTCGAGGATTTTCGGGAGTATCAAGCCGGCGATGAAGTCCGGACTATTGACTGGAATGTCACGGCAAGGATGGGTCATCCATTCGTAAAGAACTTTGTCGAAGAACGGGAGATGACAGCATTCGTTGCTGTCGATATCAGTGCATCGGGAAATTACGGAAGTCACGGCCCCAGCAAGCGGGAGCTCATGGCCGAGGTCGCAGCGCTACTGACCTTCAGCGCACTGCAGAACAAAGACAAAGTCGGACTGATTCTTTTCACGGACGAAATCGAACTCTACCTTCCCCCGAAAAAAGGAACCGCCCACGCACTGCGCCTCATTCGGGAAATTCTTCTTTTCGAGCCGAAAGGTCATCGCACCTCTCTGAACGCTCCCGTTCACTTGTTGAAAAATGCTGTGCGCAAGCGTTCGCTCGTCTTTCTAATTTCTGACTACCTGTTCACTGACGATCTTCGGAAAGAGCTTAAAACCGTCAGTCGAAAACATGATGTCGTAGCGATTCAGGTCAGTGATCCCGCTGAATTGGATCTACCGGCAGTGGGACGGGTGCGGCTCGAGGATCCGGAGACTGGCAAACAGATTGAAATCAACACCGGCAGCCAGCACCTTCGCAATGCGTATGCGGCGGAGGCCCGGAAGTGGCAGGAGCAGATTGATTCAGAATTCAAGCGCCTCTCCATTGATAAGATCTCGCTTCGAACCGACGAAGAGTATCTCCCCGCCCTTCATTCTTTCTTTAAGCGCCGTGACAAAGTTGAGACTGTCTGACTGCTCATGATTTCTCTTTTCCTCCAACAGGCAGCTACTGCCCCGGTCGCGGCAGAGATCGAGGACATCAAAGGTATCGTCATGCTTGAGCCGGAGCCGTCGATCTGGGCCACCGTGCTGTGGGTTTTGCTGGCTCTCGCTATTCCTATGGCCATAGGTGGAATGGTCTGGTATCTGCTAGTGAAATTTGGAAAAGGTAAAACGATGATTCCGCCGGAAGTGAAGGCTATGCAGAAGCTGAAGGCTCTACATCAAAAGGAGGAAACATTGCCACCCAATGCACTTAGTCTTCAAATCTCCGAGACGCTCAAGGATTTCCTCGTCGAAAAGTTTGAGGACCGGATTCGATACGAAACTGCAGATGAGTTCCTGACCCGTTTTGCCAGTGCACCGAATCCACCTTCGAATGTTCCGGCTCCCGTCCATCAGGACCTGAAATCATTTGTCAGAATGAGCGAAGAACTTAAATTTGGTCACTCTCCTGATGCCGGGAAAAAGATGGCGTCACTCTTTCAAATGGCCGACAACATTGTATACCTTTCCAAAATTGGACCACTGCAAAACGAATCCTGATATGAATCCTATTGCTCGCATTTCGCTTATTCTTCCTTTAATCGCCGGAGCACTGCTGCTGTCCAGCTGCGCATCCTCCTACAACAAGGCTTTTGACCAGTCTGCTGCAGAATATTCTGCCGGTAAGGTAAAATCTCCTGAAGGTGCCTGGGAAGGAACCTGGACTACATCGACCAACGGACACACCGGCCCGATTCGGGCGATCGTCAGCGAAGATCTGGATAAGCCGGGGCACTACGATTTTAAATACAGGGCCAGCTGGAATAACTTTTTCTCCGGAACATTCAATGTAAATTATGCCGCAAAACGCCGCGGCGGTTCCTATCTCGTAAACGGGTCCGAAGATCTCGGCCCTTTCGGGGAATTTCAGCACGATGCAATCATCACGCCGTCGCGCTTTTCCGCATCTTACAAGAAGAACGGTGGAGAGGAAATCGGGGCATTTCAAATGAAACGCCCGGCAAAACAGTAGTTTTTCGGAGAACTTTCTTTTCGGGAATCAAATCCCGACGGAACTCGATCTTCGCCGGTGGATTTGCGGGGCCAGGCGCTTCAATCTCATCGGTATGACTAAACGACCGTGGTCGGTCGGGGCCCTGATTGCGTGTGCCGTCGCCATCCCATGATTCCTCCGAGCAGAATCAATCCAATCGAACCGAGCTGATAGCCGCTAAGTCCAAAAATAAGGTCCGGAGTATTCCGATAGAAACCATGCCAGAGTCGGAAGGCTCCGTAGGAAACGAGGTAGGCGTGGAATAGCTGCCCTTTTCCGACACCTGCCTTCTTGATCGGGAGAATCGCAGCCAGAAACAGGAGGTTGAAACCAAGTTCCAGGGGCACCGCTGGCCATCTTGCGATGCCCGTTTTGTCGACCATCGCATACCATTTCTCCGGATCACATTTCTCTCCTAGACAACAACCGTATCGCAGACACCCCACCCGACCAAAGGCAATACTTAGCGGGACAATTACAGCAAACCAGTCACCGGTCGCTTTTTTGTGCTCGAGTAGTTTCTTCGTCAGCTCGACACCGAGATACCCTCCTAACAAAGCGCCTACGATGGTTTTTCCGCTGGCAACATAGAACAGCCAATTCTCATCATCGAAGTGAAGATAGCCTTCGGAAACCAGGTAGAGGATTTTTGCCCCGATGAAGGCTCCGCAAAGTCCGCCGACATAAATTCCGAAAAGATGCGGCTCTTTTTTCCACCGTCTCGACCAAAGCCATCCGCCGATGACGATGCCGCCCAGCATGATCCAGGCATAAAGCCCGAATGAACCGGACTGAATCGCTTTCTCCCAGTCGACCATGTTTCAAAAAGTATCAGGAAGTCACGCAACCAGCCGCGCCACCCTTTAAGTAATAGCGGCAAAAGGAATCGAGGGCTCCGTCGGGGCGAATCACATGGGTGCAGCACCGGTCAATTCTATCCTGATCCCAGTCCTCGCCATCCATGAAGGGTTTGATGAAAAGGCGAAAAGTATGCCGCTCATCCATTTCCAGATCATGGAGTAGTTTTCCAAGCGGCTCTGATTCGCATCCGCACTTGGCGAGATCCTCGAGTCGATAGCGAACCCGGTCGCTGATAAACCCCTGTAAAGTTCCGAAATCGACGAATTCACTGATGGAATGGATTTCCCCGCCCATCTTCATGAGATAGCCAATCGTGGCGCAGTTGGGATCTCCGCAGGGAAGAGGTGTGAAATCATCGAAGGAAAGTTGGCCGTCCGACTGCCCGACCAATCCGAGAATCAGATCGGCAGTATTGAGTCGTGCTGCTTCTTTTTCGTGAGAGCGCCCGCTTCCGAACATCGGCTGAAAGGCTACTCCGCGAACGTGTTCGAACTGCAATCCATATTCCACGGTCTTCCAGAGCTGCTCGATGTTTTCCGGAATCACCGTCATGGCGAGGGTCATGGGAATCCCCAACTCCCCTGCCCGCTCGATCGCTTTGTGTTTCATTTTGCGGAGATCAGCACCACGAAGCTCGACTTCCCCGGGAAGATCGGGTCCATCGTATTGCAGGTAAAACTGGAAATGACCGTAGGCGACTGATTCTTTCAACTGCTCTCCAAACTCCTTATCCCCGGCAAGCCGGACACCGTTGGAATTCACGAGAACGTAATCAATATTCTCATTCTCTCGACACCAGGAAATCAGCTCAAAAAACTGAGGGTGCAAGGTGGGCTCACCTCCTGACAGTTGAAGAATTTCGATACCGCCCTTCCGGTCAATCACTCCCTGAATTCTCGACTTGAGTTCATCGAGCGGCACGGCGTCGACTTGTGATTCGTGGGGTGAGTCGGCAAAACAGGTCGGGCAACTCAAGTTGCAGGAGTCAACAATCTCGATCAGCGCGAGGCAGGTCGACAATTTTTCCAGCGGATCCACTTTCGGTAAATCCATCACCGCATTGCCCCCGAGGAAGCCAATCTGATCGCCTTTCGCAGGAACGGCACATCCGCAGCTTCCATCGGAGCAGTCATTTTCATCCTGTCCTTTCGACAGCCAGTAAAACCGGGCATCCGAGGAAATCTTCACGGATTGCTCTCCGCAGGTCGGGCACTTCTTATGTAGCCACACTTCTGAAGCTTCCGTTTGCACAACATCGGCAGGAACCTTTTCCCGGCATTGGGAACAGAAGCTGGTGGTGGATTTAAGTTTCGTTAGTGTAGAGTTCATCGCGAAAAGCTAGCATAGAGTATTATTGTGCATCCTGCGGGCACGATGAAAAAGAAAAGACCCGCATAGCTCATCAAGAAGCAAAGAAGGCCGCAAACAATTCGCCGCCACATCGGCCCGGTTGAACGCTTGAATCCTATCCGTCCCAGGAAAAGGCTGACCAGTAGAAGTATGCCCAGGATCAGTCTTACCCCGAGACCGACCCAGGTCAGAATCGGCGGGTGGATGCCGTAAATCAAACAGACAAGCTCTCCCCCAATTAGCGAGGCAGTAATGAAGGCGGGAATCATCCACCATTTTCGAAATCGATCCATGCCTCGAGAATAGAGAGACCGCAGGAGTTTTCAAAATCGATTGTTTTGAGCGGACTATCATTCTCATCAATACATGGGCTCGGAGTTAACTAGCGATGCTCCCCCGGCCTTCTCAGGCAAATGCAGAAATAAGAGCGCAGCAACCTCCGAAGAGGAATACTCCATATCCAAATGCGGTTGCCACACCACAAAGAATACTGACGGTTATTTTCCAGGCCTTTCCCAGAGTCGACTTGGCGTAGACGCTTCGACCGACACAGATGCCTGATGCAATCGCCCCAATCGCCAGCAGGCCAAGGCAAACGGTAAGAAAAATATCGTTCGGTCCGCTACTCCCTCCGTAGGCAGCGAAAATTGCTGTGAAAATGCAGAGAACCGCGGGCCCGAGGCAAAATAGAAACTTCTTCATATAGTGGCTGGTAAATTATACGGCGGTAAGCTTTCGGACCTTTCAGGTAAATGATTACACCTTCTCTCGCGGCGAAGGTCAATAGAGGTCCATCAAAATCACACAAGCCGCGAAAAGCAGAATGGTGGAGGAGGCGCCAACAGTCAGACCGCAAAGAACTCCAGGCGCGAACCGGCCCGCTTCCTTGAAAGGGACTCTTCGGGAAACCCACTCTCCCGAACAGTAGCCGGAAAACCCCATACCAAGCCTGGGAAGCAGGATCATGGTGAGGGGATAAAAATCCGTCCTACTTTTCGGAGACTACCCTAAGCTTCCTCGCGAAGTCCCTGAGTCATCTCGAACTCGCGGCACCAGCCTTTGATTTCGAGATCATTGAAAATCTTACCCATCACCCGGCGTAGCAAACCTTTCAGATTGGCATTGTCGAGTTCGGCAAGACTGCGGACAGCCTGTTCTTTGTAAGTCTCCAAGAGGAGCATACATTTATCATCAGCTTCCAGCTCATGGGCCAGCGTCCGAATCTTGTGAATAGCGATGTCCTTGAGATCTTCGTGGCTCCAGAGAGAATCGAGAACCGCGCGGTCGTCGCCTTTGGCTCGCTCTCTGGCCAATGCCAGAAGAACACTGGGGCGCATTTGCTCCAACTCGTTGTCACCGGCATCTTCGCCAAGATCATCCATGTCGTCACGGATCTGGTAGGCAATCCCGAGATTTTCAGAATACTCTTTAAGAACGTCGGCGTAATCCTCCAGTTGCCCCGCATAGCTGGCACCGAGTTTCAGCGCAACTTCGAATGCCGGAGCAGTCTTCTGACGGAAAATTTCGAGGACTTGTTTAGAATCCAGTGGAACCGGTTTCTGTGCCCAGCAAAGCTCCGCGCCCTGACCACGACACAATTCGCGTTGTCCCTGAGCTGCCACATTCAGCATTTCCACTTTCCGGGCGTCACTCGCATCACACTCACCGATAAGGCGATATCCCTCACCGATCAATAAATCCCCTACATTCAGAGCCACTGGCACTCCGTGTTCAGCATTCAAGGTAGGCTGATCGTATCGGCCGTGATCTTCATCCTCGATATCATCATGAACGAGTGAGGCTTTATGGAAAATCTCTGAAGCAAAAGCGATCTTCTTAATGTCATCCGGAATCGGCTCTCCGCGATCTTCACGAAGCGCCTGAAAAGCTGCCACCGTCAAAAACGGGCGCCAGCGCTTTCCGTCACGAGCCAACCATTCATGCGCGATTTCTTCAGTCTTTCCCTCGGGCTCTCCGAGAATCTCTGTGATCGCCGCCGGCGTGAACCATTCTTTCACTTCATCATGGAGAGAAGTGAGATCAAGTCGACGGGTCTTGTCGTCGCTGGTGAGGTGGATGTATTCCCAGACCCAATCGATATCGACGGTCGTGTTGACGCAGTCGTCCTGCAAGAGAGGGACTGCGATAGAAGGAATTGCCGCCGCTTCCACATACGGGAACGTCCTTTCCAAAACAGCAAGGCAGGAAATCCCGACGATCGCTTCAATCTGACCCGTTTGAATCAGAGACATCACAATAGCGGATCCTTCTGCCACGAGCACCGCGTAACCGAGCTTTTCAGCCTCATTCTGAAAATCTTCAATCGAGCAAAGTCCGCACTGTTTACAAAGGAGGCCGAATTCATCAAAAGGAGCCGGGCATTTGTCTTCCACCCGCAGGCATTTAGGCATCAGGAGAAGACGCCTCTCATAGGGAATCTCGGCAAGAGTTTCCCGCCACATCTCGTTATTCAGACAGACTGCGGTGTAATGAAGATAAGTATCGTCAGGATATTTTAGCTCATCGAGAATCTTTCGGGCATGAACATCCAGCTCTTCCAGGGGCATCGGTGGAACAGGATTATCCGATTCCACATAATTTCTGATGACGCGCAAAACTTCGTCCCGTTCGCCCTTGGTCTGAGGAATATTCTTCTTCGGTGGACGCATACGGGTCGTCGTCACCGGAACGGGCTTAGGAATGGTAATGGTTTGGATCGTATCAGACATGTCCGGTTTTATTCGATTCAGGAGGGTTAGGTCCCCGATTTAACAGGGGCAGATGGAAAAAGTTCCGCGCAAACCTAACATGAGACAGCGTCTCGAAAAGCGGAATCTTGGCAAGTGAAACCGACGGCGTAATGAGGGGGCTGTTTCAGGATATATTTCCTCGTCAGGAGGAGCTCTTAAAATAGTCAGGAAGCTCACTGATCGAGGAAAGAGTCAGGTAATCGTTCTCCGATTCATGATCGCCCACCTCCTCGTGCCTCCAGGTGGTGTGAAACGGAATATGAACGGCCTGTCCTCCGAGCGCAATCACAGGGAGGACGTCACTCTTTAATGAATTGCCCACCATGACAAATTCAGCGGGATCGATATCGAGCTGATTCAATAGCTTGCTGTAATTTCCCTCCTCTTTCTCATGGAGCACTTCAACATGATGAAAGTGTTTCTCGAGGCCTGACTTTCTCAGCTTTCGCTCCTGATCCAGCAGATCCCCTTTTGTAAGGACGATGAGCCGATGGCTTCTCTGAAGCTGAGAGAGCACTTCGCTGACGCCGGGGAGGAGATGGACAGGGTGTTCGAGCATATCCTTTCCCAGTTGGATGATTTTCGAGAGATTTTTGTTCGAGATCTGACCATTGGATAGATCGATGGCGGATTCGATCATAGACAACATGAAGCCCTTAATCCCATAGCCGTAGAGCCCAAGGTTCTTCATCTCCATTTTAAAAAGCTCCTGATCGCTTGTGTTCTTCGCTTCATACCCCTCCAGGAGTGTTGTGAATTTATCTTCCGCGTCGCGGAAATAGGTTTCATTGATCCAGAGAGTGTCATCCGCATCAAATCCTATCACCCGAATCCTTTCAAATTTGTCTTTCATTTCAGCGTAAAGGGATCAGGTAAATTGGAAGTATCAGGATGGTAGCGTCGATCCAGTAAGTCCTCTTTTTGTGAGTAGATCAACTCCCGGGACGTCAAACTTCCATAGTGTGGACTCGATTCACACTGAAACCGACTGAGGCCCTACTGCAATATTGTTGTTGCTTTCGCCCGTCTTGCAAGGAAAGCCGAAATCCATTATGATAGAAATGGCTTCGGTGATACGATCATCAAGTCCCCTCTGCCCTCCATGTCTGAAGACCCTTTACTTACCCGGGAAACACTTTTGCTTCGGCTCCGCGATCCGGCGGACGATGCGTCGTGGCGTGAGTTTGCGGAGATTTATACCCCGCTTCTTTATCGGTATTGTCAGAAGCGGGAGATCAAGAAACAGGATTCAGCTGATATTGTTCAGGAAGTCATGCGATCGGTATCTCTCGCGATGAAGGGTTTCGAATACGATCCGCAAAAGGGAAAATTCAAGGGGTGGCTGTTCACTGCAGTCCGCAATGCGATCGGAAAGCATTTCAAAAAAGCTTCCAAGAGGCCGATTACGGCAGCAGAAACCAGGATGCTGCAACAGATCGAGGATAAGCCGGATGAGCGGGAAATTCATGACTGGGAGAAAGATTACCGTCGCGAATTGCTTGGATGGGCGATTGAAAAAATCCGATCAGAATTTGCCGATAGAATCTGGAACGCGTTCGAGCAGACTGCTCTCCATGGGCGGGAGCCGGGAGATGTTGCGACGGAAACGGGAATGAGCAAGAACGCGGTCACCCTTGCGAAGTTCAGAGTTGTGAAGAGACTGCGTGAGAAAGCCCAGTCCGTTGACGCGGAAAATTGGGAAGCGGAGATGATAGAAAAAATGCAAAAAGTTTGAAATCGAAGCTCATCCTTAAGCTAGTATAATTTTGAAATGCTGCAGTCCCCGCCCGACGACATCGTTATCGATGCATGGCTCTCTGGGAGCCTCTCTTCGGAGGAGAGTTCTGATCTGGAGCTGTGGCTGGATGCGAATCCCGATTTCCTCCCTGATGCCTCGACGTCAGAAGAAGAAGAGTTCGCCGATTTAGCTGAGATTTCCTCCCGCTCCGGCGACCCAACGCTGACAGCTCTGATTGACCGGGTCTCCGGCACTCCGCTACCTGAGAGCGCCTCTCCTGGCGAGGATTCGTGGAGGGAAGTGCTCACCCCTGTCGAAGGAGACGATTCTATCCTCGGGATGATAGGCGACTATGAAGTGATTGAGCTTATTGCCATGGGCGGAATGGGTATCGTCTTCAAGGCCCGGGATCCCGAACTCGACAGACTTGCTGCGATAAAGGTTTTGTCGCCTGAGCTTTCTGCCAACGCCACCGCGCGGAAGCGCTTCCTTCGCGAGGCGCGTGCGTCCGCAAAGTTGGAGCACGATAACATTCTCCCAATCTACGGAGTCTATGACGAAGCCATCCCCTACTTTGCGATGCGTTTCGCCCCGGGAGGCACTTTGCAAGAGAAGCTGGATCAAGGCGAGACCTTCGATCTTGAATCCCTTAAGTCGATCACGGTTCAAGTGGCATCGGCACTGAAAGTATCCCATGAGAATGGAATCGTTCACCGTGACATCAAACCGGGAAATATTCTTTTCGATGAGGAGAATGGGCAGATCTGGGTTTGCGATTTCGGCATCGCATTGAGTAAAGACGATCCTTCATTAACCTATGCAGGTTCCATCGCAGGCACACCCAAATACATGTCTCCAGAGCAGGCTGCTGGAGCCACCCTTGATGGTCGAAGCGATCTCTATTCTCTGGGGGCAGTTCTCTACCGCTGTGCAAGCGGCAGGGCTCTCCGGACCGGAGGGACCACAGCATCTGTTCTTGGTGAGCTGGCGACCGATGGGAAAACAAAGATTGAGTTCGCAGGGCGAATGTTTCCCCGATACTTTTGCAGGCTGCTGACTAACCTTATTGCGCACGATCCATTGGACCGCCCGGCAACTGCGGATCTGGTAGTCCATGCAATTGAGGATGAGTTTTCCCCCCGGCCGAAAAGAACAGCGCGGCGGAGGAAGAGTGCCTTGATCTTCACCTTGGTAAGTTGTGCGCTTGCCTTGGCCCTCTTCTTACTTCTTCAGACTGCTCCGGTTCAAAGACTTGTTAACCGGGCGCTGGCAGTTCGGCATGAACAATCTTTTAACATCCTTGGAAAACTGGGAGCGTATTCCACCCTCGCAGACGCTGTCGCAGCTGCTGATCCCGGGGGAATCATTATGCTGCCCGCCAAGGAGACTATCTCGGTGGACAATCTTCAGATTCCCGCCGGAAAACCGCTGACTTTGCAGCCTTCCCTGAAAGGTGCGCGCCCCGTGTTAACCACCCAGATTGCCGGCGCGCCCGGTATCGTCAGCTATTCCCCTTTACGGCTGAGTGGCCTCGACTTTCGATTGAATCCGAAACGGGACGGCGAAGGGATCGTAATCATGAATGGGACGACCCTCGAAATGGATGACTGCGAGTTTGCTCACCTGGAAACGAGAAAGGTTCACTACGGGGAATTCACCCCGAGAACTGTAGAGCTAAAGAATATCGTCGATGCGAAAATTAATAACTGCCGTTTCTTTGTGAAGCATAGTAGCGCGCTGAATTTAAAAGGAAATGAAAACAGACTTTCCATTCGGAATTCAAGGATGGAAGCACTCTACGGGATCGATGTTTCCTCATGGTCGGGCGGCGAAAAACTGACTCAAATTGTATGCGATCACCTTACCTTTGATGGGGAGACGTTTTTGCGGGGACCGGTCAATCCAGGTTCTGACAAAGTTGCCGTAAGCGGAGGCGGCAACACCTTTCGTCCCCGGGATGCTTTACTCTGGTTTCAGGGCAAACATCCCTCGCTTCTCAAAAATGCGGTTTCCTGGGAGACGACCGGAGATCAATTTCCGACGAGCAAAAATGAGATCCTCGTAGGACCTGCCGGAACCAACAACGGTCGGCTGCCCCTTGAGATTTTGCAATCCAATGAGGAGACTTACGCCCTCGTTCAGAAGACAGAAGAAAGGTTCGATACCATCAAAGAAGCGGTTGATGCAGTGGAACCCGGCGGCACAATTCTTCTTTCGGGCTGGCACTACCTGGGTAGCCCCGAACTTCTCGTGAAGGACAAGTCTGGTATCACGATCAGGAATGCACCTGGAACACGCCCGACCCTGGTTCCCTTGATCCCTGAAACGCACGCGATCTTCTTTTTCTATCCAGCTAAAGTTTCCGGCTTGAGATTTGCGAGATTCTACTCCCCTTCTTCGACTCTTCCGATGCTTGGCTTCAAAGGAGCCATTGAAGAAGTTGTTGTAGAGAATTGTCATTTCGAATCCTATGAGTCGGGGCCCGGCGGAGAACCGAGAGGTGCGGCGCTGAGTCTGACTGACGTAAAAGAGGCAAGGATTCGGGATTGTCTCTTCAAAACAGGAACTGCTGTAAACCTTGTTCAAATGGACGAAAAAGTCGGAGTTTCCAGGGTGAAAATGGAGGAGTGTTTTGTCTCGGGGAATAATCTGTTTCTTCTGCGTTGGAGAGAAGGGTCTGACCCGATTGAATTTTCACTTCGCCGCAGCACGGTCTTCACCAGGAATCTGGGGACAAAGTTTCCAAGCAGCGCTCTTCACCAATTCGCTTTCAGCCCAAGCAACTGCGTCATTGATACATCCAATTCTATCCTCGAACTCCAGGGAGCAAGTCCCGCCGATCTCGAAAAGAATTTTGTCTGGACTGGCTGGAGCAATCACTATCGGACCAACATTCCGCTATCACCTTCTTCCAAGACCGGAACTTATTATTTGAGATCACTCGATGAATTACTGAACCGGATTCCTGGTGCTGTTGAAGAAGAGCTGAAATCAGGGTCTCCGTTCAAACGGGATGAACTTCCGATGCTGGCATCGCCCGAAATCCTTCTGGAGAGAATCGAATCAGCAAAAGGAGCTCCCGCAATTGAAGTGCTACGGAAATTTACCGGGCAGTGATCAAAAGGAGTTGATCCCGTCCCTTCCTCCCATAGTAACTCTGGTAAAGTCGCAGGAATCTTAGGGGGCAAAGACAATTCCGTTCGCGCTACAGATTTTTTTCATATGCTTCTGGTATATGATTGAAAATAGGTATTACATTGCGACATCCCTCCTGCTTTGAAAGGAGTCTGCACAATGAGATTTCGGAATGCTAACAATGCTGATCGCAAGTCAATCGAGGGATTGATCTTTCCGATTCTGGAGTCGTACGGCTTGAAGCCTTCCCCCGAATCAACGGATTCCGACCTGGCAGATATCGAGTCCATCTATTTTCAAAACGGCGGAATATTTGACGTCCTGGTCAACGAAGAGAACGAAATTGTCGGGACAGTTGCTGTTCACCGAACAGAAGATGAGCTTTGCGAACTTCGGAAGATGTATCTTTCCAAAACCGCCAGGGGCCATGGGAACGGCAAGCGTCTGTTCAGCCATGCGATTGATGAAGCCAGAAAACTCGGCTACAAGAGGATCTGGCTGGAGACCGCAGACGCTTTGGTCGAAGCGAAGAATCTCTACACTGCATTTGGTTTTTCCCCGTTTGAAGGCCCCCACCAGTCACCCCGCTGTGACTTATCAATGGTTCTGGACTTGTAGCGGGATAAGCAAAATCCTCAGCCGCGTGAAACTTCCCTTTCGGGATGTGCGGATCACTCCACTGCCTCGCGGGTCGCTGCCGTAGCGTAGTCGCGATTGAGTTTTGCTATGACATCAGTGCTGATCTCTTTCGGGCAAACAGCTTCGCACTCATACTGATTGGTGCAGTTACCAAAACCTTCGGCATCCATTTGGCGAACCATTCCGAGAACGCGCTTGTCCTTTTCCGGCTCTCCTTGTGGAAGGAGATTGAGGTGGGCCGCCTTCGCTCCAACAAAGAGCATCGCACTGGCATTTTTACAGGCCGCGACACAGGCTCCGCAACCAATACAGGCTGCAGCATTGAAAGATTCCGAGGCATCCTCGAAATTAACCGGGAGGGAATTGGCGTCAACGGCCGACCCGGTTCTCACAGAAATGTAACCACCGGAAGCAATGATCCGGTCAAAAGAAGCACGGTCGGTCACCAGATCTTTTACAATTGGAAAAGCACGGGCGCGGAAAGGCTCGATCCAGATCGTGTCTCCGTCGCGGAATTTCCGCATGTGAACCTGGCAGGTAGTGATGCCGTTCTCTTTACTGTGAGGAACACCGTTAATCGTCAGCGAACAAGCCCCGCAAATTCCTTCGCGGCAATCGTGATCGAAATGAATAGGATCGCCACCGGCAACGATGATCTCCTCGTTTACGATATCAAGCATCTCGAGAAAAGATGCTTCGGCAGGAATATCCTTTGCCTCGTAGGTTTCGATATTGCCCTTGTCATTAGGACTCTCCTGACGCCAGACTTTGAGTGTTAAATTCATACTGATCAAAAAATTAGATTTCAGATTCGGGTCGATCCCTCTTACTTGTAACTCCTCACCGAAAGTTCCACGCTCTCAAAATCGAGTTCCTCTTTGTGAAGATCCGGCTTTTCACCGGGCCCCTTGTAACCCCAGGCTGCGACGTAGCAAAAGTCGTCATCGTGACGCTTGGCTTCTCCATCGTTAGTGAATCCGCTTTGGACGGCTTCGTCTTCAGGAGTGAACTGATGCTCGACCCGGAAGTGACCACCGCAACTCTCAGCCCGATCCAGTGCGTCATGACACATTAGCTCTGCGAAGTCGATAAAGTCAGCAACACGACCGGCTTTTTCCAATTCCATATTGAGCCCATCCGCTTTGCCGGGGATCCTGACATCGCTCCAAAACGCTTCGCGAATTGCCGGGATTTTCTCAAGAGCCTCCTTGAGACCTTCCTCACTGCGCGCCATCCCGCATTTGTCCCAGACTAGCAAACCCAGTTCACGGTGAAAGCTGTCGACCGTTCGGGTTCCATTGATACTCATCAGCTTTTCGATGCGTTCGTTCACCTCGGCCTCTGCCTGAGCGAATTCGGGAGCATCAGTGGTCACACTGCCCGGCGTCACTTCGGCAAGGTAAGATGGAAGTGTCGATGGAATTACAAAATAGCCGTCAGCCAGTCCCTGCATCAATGCGCTCGCGCCGAGGCGGTTCGCTCCGTGATCCGAGAAGTTGGCTTCACCGAGAACGTGAAGTCCCTTGAGGTTCGACTGAAGATTGTAGTCCACCCAGAGTCCGCCCATGGTGTAATGGACGGCCGGGTAAATCATCATTGGAGACTTGTAAGGATTGTCTCCACTGATTTTCTCATACATCTGGAAAAGGTTTCCGTAGCGGGAGCGAATTGTGTCTTCACCGAGCCGCGCAATCGCATCGCGGAAATCGAGGAAAACACCGAGTCCAGTCGAGGCAACTCCCCTTCCCTCATCGCAGGCTTCTTTGGCAGAGCGTGAAGAAATGTCGCGCGGAGCCAGGTTGCCGAAGGATGGATATTTCCGCTCCAAGTAGTAATCGCGCTCCTCATCGGGAACGTCATTTCCGCTCAGCTTCCCTTCGCGGATTTTGGCGGCGGTTTCTTTGGACTTCGGAACCCAGATCCTGCCGTCATTTCGCAGCGACTCCGACATTAAAGTCAACTTGGATTGGTAGTCGCCACTCACCGGAATACAGGTCGGGTGAATCTGCGTGTAACAAGGGTTGGCGAAGTAGGCACCGCGTTTGTGTGCTCGGAAAGCCGCCATGACATTGCAGCCCATCGCATTGGTGGAAAGATAAAATACGTTGCCGTATCCACCGGTAGCCATGATCACACAGTCAGCTGCATGACTCGAAACTTCACCAGTCGTAAGATCGCGGACAACGATTCCCTTCGCATGGCCATCGACTTTGACGAGGTCGAGCATTTCCGTCCGGGGATACATGGTGACGCCCCCTTTTTTGATCTCTTTCTCAAGAGCCTGGTAACAACCGATCAAGAGCTGCTGCCCTGTCTGACCTGCCGCATAAAACGTTCGACTCACCTGCGCTCCACCGAATGAGCGGTTGGCTAACAATCCACCATACTCACGGGCAAAAGGAACTCCCTGAGCAACGCACTGATCAATGATGTTCGTGCTGACTTCCGCCAAGCGGTGCACGTTTGCTTCGCGGGAACGAAAGTCGCCGCCTTTGATCGTGTCGTAAAAGAGGCGCCAGACAGAATCCCCGTCGTTCTGGTAGTTTTTCGCTGCATTGATCCCACCTTGAGCAGCAATCGAGTGAGCCCGGCGTGGACTGTCCTGATAGCAAAAGCATTTCACGTTGTAGCCGAGTTCCGAAAGGGTTGCCGCGGCAGAACCACCGGCGAGACCGGATCCGATCACAATGATATTGAACTTCCGCTTGTTGGCCGGATTAATCAGTTTGGCTTTCGCCTGGTAGTTTGTCCACTTTTCAGCAAGTGGTCCCGGAGGAATGGCGGAGTCGAGAGAACCGTTGGATGACATGTCAGGAAATTTTTAAAGGTTTCGAGTATTCGGTCTGCTTACTCAGCTTTGGCGGGTTCTTCCACGGCTGCGTGAATTTTCGGCGGGTCTCCCAGGCAGCCCATCATTGTCGCCACAGGAATAGAAAGAAATCCCAGCCACAAGAGAATGGCAATAGCCCATCCCAATTTCTTCTCAGGACCGGCGACTTTCTTGCTGCGCCATCCCAATGTTTGAAAAACAGAAGCAATCCCGTGACTCAAATGCGAACAGAGGAGAGAAATGCCGACGATGTAGAAAAGAACCACCAGTGGATTCTGAAATCCGGCAACCACCATTCCAAAAGTATCGTGGCGATCAGGATTTGCCGGATCGTGAAGATTGGCCAGGCCGGAATCGACTCGAACGGTAAAATGGAGAATGTGAAAAATGACAAAAGCCAGAACCGTCAGTCCGCTCCAGATCATGATTCGGGAACTCTTCGAAGCCTGAACCGTTTCTTTACAGGAATAATCGACATCACGAGCTGCCCGGTTTTGCCGAACCAATGACACTGTCGCTACAATGTGCAGAACAAGCGCGACCAGCAATCCGATCCTTGCCACCCAGATCCCGGTGCCGTGCATCATGTGAAGGAGGAACTCGGCGTAGTCATTCATCGCTTCGCGTCCGGCGAATACGAGCAAATTACCAACAACGTGTCCCAGGAGAAAAAGAATCAGCATCGCGCCAGTCAGAGCGACCACGATTTTTTTACCGATGGAGGAATGCCAAAAGCGGCACAGAGATTT
Source organism: uncultured Verrucomicrobiales bacterium (assembly GCA_913058215.1). GTDB lineage: Bacteria > Verrucomicrobiota > Verrucomicrobiia > Verrucomicrobiales > DEV007 > Arctic95D-9. The sequence goes on along the minus strand of CAJXQE010000037.1, from coordinate 12,667 downwards.
TCCAAGCGAATTCATTACGGTTTCTTAAGCAATACGTCAGCAATTGGCAAAGGGATATCGCGCAGATTGTGAAATATGAAGGGATTTACCAGAAATCTCTGGATTCTCCAATGATTTCATCGCAGGAATTAGGGTTTGCCAATATTGATTTGGATTGCTTAACATCCATCTCACCACCGATATGACATTTTTTCGCCACTTTTTACCCGTCCTCATTCTCATTTTATCAGTGACGCACGGTATTGCGCAGGAGACAGAATCGAAGCCGACAATGGCGGAGTCGATCGACAATGGTGTCGAGCCGGTAGCCAACTTTGCCGACAAATGGGTTTTCTGGGGACCTGAAGTTAAAACGGGCATGACGGTCCCACTCGTCCTGGTGATTCTGGCAGTAACCGCGATCTTCCTGACGGTTTATTTTAAGTTTATCAATCTTCGAGGATTTGGAGTGGCGCTGCGGACAGCTAAGCTGAAATATACGAAACCGGATGCCCCCGGCGAAATCACCCACTTCCAGGCCCTGAGCGCGGCTTTGTCTGCCACCGTTGGCCTTGGTAATATTGCCGGCGTCGCTGTGGCGATCGGCATTGGAGGACCAGGCGCTACACTATGGATGATCCTGATGGGGCTCTGTGGAATGACCACCAAATTCGCTGAGTGCACCCTCGGGGTGAAATACCGGAAGTTCGACAAACACGGGAAAGTTCGCGGCGGGGCAATGTATTACCTTCGGGACGGACTCAAGGAAATAGGGGCCGGTCCGATCGGCGCCGTTCTTGCGATTATTTTTGCAATTTTTGTGATCGGCGGAGCTTTTGGAGCAGGGAACATGTTCCAATCGAATCAAGCATTCAGCCAGTTCAGCAGCACTTTCCTCCCCGCTACCGTAGCTGAGGCCGGGAATACACCAGTGATCTTCGGCGTCATTCTCGCAGTTCTCGTCGGGATGGTGATCATTGGAGGCATCGTTTCGATTGCCCGGGTTACCGCGTTTCTCGTTCCCTTCATGTGTGGGATTTACGCTATTGCTGCACTGGTTATCATCGTATCCAACCTTGGCGAAGTCCTTCCTGCTTTCGCCACGATTTTCAAATCCGCTTTTGGACCTGAGGCCGCAGCAGGTGGTTTTATCGGAGTTCTGATTCAGGGAGTGAAACGGGCCGCCTTCTCCAACGAAGCCGGCCTGGGTTCTGCCCCGATTGCCCACTCGGCCGTCAAGACAACCAAGCCAGCCAGCGAGGGGTTCGTTGCTCTCCTTGAACCATTTATCGACACGGTCGTCGTCTGCACCTTGACCGCCTTAGTCATCATTATCACCGGCACCTGGCAAGTCAGCGCCGAAGTCGCAGCCGATGGTGTCAATCTCGTTTCAGCCCCTGGATCTACAGAGGTCGTTCAGGCTTTGGAGAAAGGGCAGTATATTCACACCCGCGAATCGCAAGACGGATTCAAGGAAGTGATCGGTTTAATATCGAGAGACGACCATGAAGCCACCGCTGTCACCGGATGGGTTGCCGAAGGGTCCGTTGCCGGAAAAGGCGGTGTCGGAGTGACCTCACTGGCCTTCGAGTCGGTCATTGGATGGTTCCCTTACATCCTTGCCATTGCCGTAGTCCTGTTTGCCTTCTCCACGATGATCTCCTGGTCTTACTATGGTGAGCAGGGAGTGATTTATCTCTTCAGCTTTCTGGACGAACAGAAAATTAAAATCCCCGTGATCATTTACAAAGTGGTCTTCTGCTTGCTGATCATTGTCGGTTCTTCAGCAACACTGGGGAACATCCTGAAACTCTCGGACGCACTCGTGTTTGCCATGGTTCTTCCCAACTTGATAGGAGTCTACTTCCTGCTTCCTGTCGTGAGGCGGGAAATGATCGACTACCTCTCTCATGTGAAGGATATCGATTCAGGCGGAAGCGGAAACGACTGATATTGGCGCAAAACATTCCAAGCTCATTTCATGTTTCGTGACCGAATCATTCTCTGGCTTCGCGTAGTCTGTTTCATGGTGTTCGCAGCCTACGCGTGGACATCGTTCAACGGAAATCTGCACAGCCGGGCTTACGGTGAGACCTGGCATTTGGTTCAGGGCTTGATTCTATCTGTATTCGCTATCACCAGCCTACTCCCCCTTCGCTTCAGGAAGATCCTTCTGACCTTGCTGGTCCTGGGCACCCTGAATCTCGTCTGGATATCCTGGGCAAACTGGCTCAACTCCGGCCGCGGTATCGGGCAACTGCTGGAACATGCCTCCCAGTTCTTTGCTCCCATGTTTCTCTTCATGGCGGTTCGGAGTGACTCTGGCTGGTCAAAGGAGACTGACGGAGTGGTGAAGCGCTGTATCGGCCTGACGTTTTTTTGTCACGGGCTGTTTGCTTACGGTTTCATTTCTCACATCTGGATTCTTCATCATCAGACACCGGCACACTATGTTTTGCTGGTACAGAACTGCCTGGGAATTGAAAATATCATCGCTGCCGCGAAGCTTCTTCGTAGCATCGGGATCGTCGATTTCATCGTCGCCATCTGTATCTTTTTCCCATACGCAAGAGTTCCGGCGCTGATCTACATGGTGCTGTGGGGTTTCATTACCGCCCTTGCCAGACCCTGGGCATTCTTCCAGGTAGATTCGGCAATCAGCACTCTGAATCGCTGGATACCGGAGTTTCTGGAGAGAACTCCTCACTTTCTCCTGCCGCTTCTCCTGCTCTGGATCTGGTGGCAGAAAAAGGACTTCACCACTGCAGTTTCTGAAGGCGGGAAAGAGCAGTCCGATGTTCCGGGCTCTTCGAGTTGACCAGGTTGTTTGTTTCGCCTGGATCATTTTGGTGGTCATACAATTCGTCAAAAACCAGTTCGCCCGTGCCTGACTTCTCCCACCTTGTATAACGATACTGATCTGTTCGAAGGGATTTCCCCATCATGTCTTTGAATCGGAGATACTGGCTTCTCGCGACACTGGACTCTTTCGTCTCCGGAGACTGAAGAACCTCCAGCAGGCTCTCCCCTTCCAAATGCTTCGGAGAATCCAATCCTGCAAGATCACACAAGGTCGGATACAAATCGACAAGCTCAGCGATGCTGTCGGTCCGTCCATTGGAATGAGCGGGTGAGGAAATGATAAACGGAACCCGTGTCGCGATTTCGTAGTTGGTCATTTTTCCCCAGGCGCTGTGCTCACCCAGATGCCAACCGTGATCCGACCAGAAAACGATGGTGGTATTCTTTCTCAAATCCTGCGCTTCCAATACATCGAGAATTTTCCCGACCTGTGCATCCACATAACTGATGCAGGCCGCATAGGCATGAATCAGATCCAGTTGGAGTTCTGTTGAAATCTCCCCTTTGGGAGGAACTCCGAGATAGCTCCGCATTTCAAAACCGTTCCAGCTAACCGCGGCCTCTCGCTCTGGTCGCTTCGGCATGGTCAGGCCCAGCTTCTTCGCGGTGCCCACGTATCCGTCCGAGTTGTACCATGCTGCCACCGGAATGCCTGCCGAAGGCTCCGGGACTTTTGTCAGCCAGGATTCGTCGGGCTCATACAGATCAAAATACTTCTTAGGTGCCACAAAGGGCAAATGAGGTCGACGATATCCAAGCGCCAAAAAGAAAGGTTTCTCCGTTTTATGTTTGAGAACGTCAATCACCTTATTCGTCATCCGGCCGGCAAAAAGGTGATCGTCTTCAACATCAGGGCTCTGAAAAACGGGACAGGCAGTTCTCACCGCAATCGTCGTCGGCGCAGTCGGATTTTTCGCATCCACCACTTCCAGCATTTCGCTATCCCGTCCCGGTGATGGCGGAACAGACCACTCTTCCGCGCGATCCCATCCATCGTGATAAATCTTCCCGAAGCCGCGCGTGTCATAGCCGTTCTCCTTGAACCACTGCGCCATCGAAACTGCATCAGGACGGCGCTCACGAAACCGGCGCACATCATTGTGATTGTTTGAGAAGACACCGACGGAATCCGGTCGCAGCCCTGTCATCAAAGACAGTCGGGAGGTGCCACACTTCGCATACTGGCAATAGGCACGATCGAACACCAGACCATCTGCTGCGAGACGATCAATGTTCGGCGTGTGCATCCGCTCATCACCATAGCAACCGAGCATCGGTCGCAGATCATCGACCGCGATCATGAGAATATTGGGCATTTTGTCTCCCCGGGCGGTGAAACTGAGAAACAGTGTCAGAACTGAGATACAAAGAAGTCTGTAATTCATGGGCATGTTATCTTTTCGAATTCGACCCTGTCGCCTCCACGGTCCATGTTTAACGAATCCCTTACTCGTTTGATTCAATAAACAAAATCGTCGCCGTGTTCCCTTTACTCTTCGGATTCTTCTCAGCGGATACGCGAATCGCAGCCTGATGATAAGTAGATGAAAGGCCGTCAGCAAAAATGACGCTGCGCGGATAGTTCAATCCACCACTGTGTTTGTGAAAAAGGTCTACCTTCTTCCACTCGCCACCATCAATGGCGACTTCGAGAATGCCGGCATCCGGTCCGGCGAGGATAAAGGCGCCATACATGCTGCCGATAAAAGTGTGGTAAAGCATGTCCCCCGCCCCGTCGGAACGCAGGGCTTTGTATTTGGTGAAATCACCGCGAATCGCTCCGAGAGGAAGCAGTTCTTTACTGACCGTCTCAAATTTCCATCCGCCGAGCCAACTCATGGCCTGTGGATCAATTGCGCTCGGCCTGGAATAGGAAAGAGGATCGATGGGCTCGGGGATTGCAAGCTCCTGCGGCGTTTCGCCGGACACAGTCTTGGCGATCACGGAAGTGATCAGATCGCTGGCGAATTGATACCCAATTTTATTCGGATGGGTTCCCTTGTAGTCTTCCGCCCAGGTCATCTTTCCGGCTGCGATCTCATCCGCCAACGCCTGACCGACATCCACGATGGGAATATCGTAATGTCTCGCGACGGTTTTGTGAGCATCCACACTAAGCGGCTTCTCCTCTTTCTGGATCTTCTCTAAAATTCCGGGATTCACAAACTGGACGGAAATGATATCTCCTTTGGGATTCGTCTGGAAATACTGCTGCACAATTCCCTCGAGACCGCGGATTGCGGTGGTGCGATCGTGCATCGCGTCCTGATCGTCATTCACCGCAAATTCGACGATCAACAAATCGACCGGGCCTTTGGAGAGGATGTCCCGATCAAAGCGGAAGGCACCGGTGGTCGAGCAGGTTGAGCTGAGTCCGGCATTGGTAAAAGTGAATTCCACGTCCGGATACGTTTTGGTAAGCCAGTCCGGCACCATCTTCGTATGACCCGTCGCATTCTGCGTAATCGAACCTCCAAGAAAGGCGACATGGGCTTTGCGTTCTTTTTCAATCGTGGCAATAAAATTAGAAACGCCACGACTTCCCATTTCGACAGCCGGCTCCGCCATCACCGAATTACTGAAAAGCAGAAAGCACACAACAAGCATCACTTGTAGGGCGAGCGCTCCGCTTGCCATTGAAAATCTACCCGCATTGGCGGGCTGTATCCTTTCGGAAGAACACGATCCCAAATCCTCAAAAATCCCGACCCGCCGGCGCGGTAGTGGTTCCAGATCAGGCGAAGCGCCCGACCCACACAGCTGTCGGAGCACTCGAAAGACAAAGGCGGCATGCTTTACAATTTCGATTTCTTTCTTTCGGATTCTCATGTTCTGGATTAAAAACCGAAACACGGAAACTATGAAATTCTTTTCTCTCTTATTTGCGGCGGTTTGGTCTTTGTCAGGAATTCTGCAGGCGGCACCCGAAAAGCCGAACATTCTTTTCATCATGGTCGACGACCTCGGCTACGGGGACCTTTCCTGCTACGGGGCCCCGGATTTGAAATCTCCGAACATCGACAGCCTCTTTGCGGCAGGGATGCGCTTTGATCAGTTCTATGCCAACTGCCCGGTCTGCTCTCCGACGCGGGCTTCGTTTCTTACCGGGCTCTATCCGGACAATGCCGGCGTTCCAGGTGTCATTCGCACCCCCATCGAGGGACAACCCACCAGTTGGGGTGATCTCAGGAATGATGTCATCACCCTGCCTTCCCATTTAAAAACGGCCGGCTACGACACCGCCATCGTCGGGAAATGGCATCTCGGATTGGAAAAACCGGACCGGCCCACGGACGTCGGCTTCGACTTTTTTCACGGATTCCTTGGCGACATGATGGATGATTACTACAAGCATTTCCGTCATGGCCAGCACTACATGCGTCGAAATGAAGAACCGGTTCACCCGGAAGGACACGCCACTGACATTTTCTCGGACTGGTCGATCGACTATCTGAAGGGACGGAAAGATGAGGAGAACCCTTTCTTTCTCTACCTTGCATACAATGCTCCCCACACTCCGATTCAGCCGCCACAGGATTGGCTGGAAAAAGTAAAAGCCCGCGAGGAAGGGATCACCGACAAACGCGCTGGCCTCGTTGCCTTGATCGAGCATCTCGATGATGGAATCGGACGGGTCATCAAGACGCTGAAAAGCGAAGGTCTCTGGGAAGACACTGTCGTGGTTTTCACCAGTGATAACGGCGGGCAATCCAGTGTCGGAGCACGGAACCTTCCCCTTCGCGGCGGTAAGCAGGAAATGTGGGAAGGCGGAATCCGTGTCGGGACCTGTGTGATCTGGCCGGGACAGATCGAGGCCGGAGTTCGCAACAGAGATCACACTTCGCTGACGATGGATTTTTATCCGACTCTCGCCGAAATCGCCGGAGTCCCGGTGGAACACGAACTCGACGGACGCAGCTTTTTGCCGATCCTGAAGGGAGAGCCGATGGAGGAAGAAGATCGCGATCTTGTTTGGGTGCGACTCGAAGGAAATCAAAGATACGGGGGTATCCACTATCATGCCATTCAGCGGAGCGGATGGAAGCTGACGCGGAACACGGGGTTTGAACCGTATCAGCTCTTCAATCTCGCGGCTGATCCAGCGGAGGAGAATCCGATTCCGAAGGCGAAGGCTCCGAAGAAATATAATGAACTGTTTCACGCCCTGATGATGCACATCAACAAAGCCGGACAGGTTCCGTGGCAGCGGGAGAGCCCGTAAAACCCGATTCTATTAGACATACCGCAATGAAATATCGAATTCTCTCCATCCTGATTGGATTGCTCGCCGCTCTGTCGGCCACCGCAGCATCTCCCAACATCGTCTTCATCCTCGCCGATGACATGGGCTACGCCGATCTCCAATGCTTCGGCGCGCCCGATGCCAAAACCCCACACATTGACCAGCTTGCCGCCGATGGGGTTCGATTCACCAATACCTACGCGATGGGTCCGGAATGCACCCCCTCCCGGACATCGATCCTGACAGGGCGCTATCCACAACGCGTCGGCGGAATGGAATGCGCTATCGGAACGGGGAATGTCGGTCGTTACGACGATGCGATTCGTCTCGCTGAAAAGCATCAACTGGGATTACCGGCAGATATGGCTTTACTTGCGCCTTCACTGAAAGAAGTCGGCTACACCAACGTCATTTTCGGGAAATGGCACCTGGGATACGATGATCACTTTTCTCCGCTCGATCAGGGATTCGATGAGTTCGCTGGATTCCTCGGCGGGAATGTTGACTACTATCAGCATACGGAGTTGTCGGACATTGATGCCTTTGTCAGCGGTAGGAAACCGATCGAGCGCGAAGGATACCTCACCGATCTGATCACAGAAGATGCTCTGGCGTTTTTGGAGAAAAGATCCAAGTCCCCAAAGAAACCGTTCTTCCTCTATCTTCCGCATGCCGCGCCGCACTTTCCCTTCCAGGCACCCGGAGCCGATCCGGGAAAGCCCCCGACGGCTGAAGAGTGGATGAAGGGAACCCGTGCTGACTACGTCAAAATGATCGAGAGACTGGACTGGTCAGTCGGTGAAATTGTCAGTGCACTAAAGACTCACGGGCTGACAGGGAATACGATTGTTGTTTTTGCCAGTGATCACGGCGCCATGAAGCCGGGACTCAATACCCCCGGGCGCGATTATAAAGGGACCCTGTTCGATGGAGGAATTCGTGTTCCCATCATTGCAAAGTGGCCGGACAAAATCAAACCCGGAACGGTTTCAAAACAGCTCGGCTCACTCATGGATCTGACACCCAGTTTTCTCAATGCAGCTGGCGCCGTCTCAACGGTCACGGCAAAACTCGATGGCGACGATTTGCTCGCGCATGTCGCCGAAGGGAAACCGGATTATCCAAGAACACTTCACTGGCGGTCAAGGCGAGGTGACCGGACCTGGTGGGCAATTAGGAACGATGAATACAAGTGGGTGAAACGAAACGATGGAGGCACTGTCGACGAGTGGTTTTTCCACATCCAGGAAGATCCAGGGGAACTGCAAAGCCTTCTCGATTTGAATCATTTCCCGGCTGACAAAAAAGCGATTCTTGAAAAGCTACGGAAAGAGCACGCGGCCTGGGAAGAGGACGTCGCACCTGTTCGATAACCATCTCCCCTTTCAGCCTGCTACCTTGCCACCGCAGGACCAACACACTTCAAAATTCCCGGGGTTGGATTCACCACAGCTCGCGCATTCGATTTCCGTTTCTGCTTTTGCATCATCCTCCTGCAGGTGGTCGACGATCAACTGCAGTGCCCGTTTGTGGTCTTCATCGTTGACGACCCACAATGAGGGAAATAGCTCAGGGAGCGTGATTTCGTTATCGTTTCCATTGATGTGCTCGTTTTTAATCAAGGCCGGGATTCCAGCGGAATCCAAAACTGATTTGTAGTAACCCACAAGGGAAAAATCCGGTTCGCTAAACAGTTCTTTCATTACTCAATCTGAAAGCATAGGGATTATTTTTTGCTCAGTCTACGGAACATGATCAGTCCCAGTGCTACGAACAGAATATTCGGGACCCAGACTAAAACATGGGGATACAAGCTTTCATTCTCCCGCATCATCTGAGCAATGATGAGCAGCACATAATAGACCACTGCGATCACCATGCTCAGGACAAATCCGGAGGTCGTCTCCCGACGCTGAGCAGTGATCCCGAGAGGAACACCGATCAATCCAAATGTGATACAGGAAACCGAGAATGCCATTCGCATACTCAACTCGGTCCGCAAAGTTGCCCTAACATTGCTCTCAAGAGTTTTATCGCCAACCATACCGACGAGAGGAATCAGCCCCAGGTTCTCTGGCTGTAAGCGTTCGTCATTCTTCTTCAAGTCCTCAAGAGAGACGGCTGTCTGCGCTTCCTCCATAAAGAGGGGCTGAGAAGACTCCATGAAGGAATCTCCTCCCGTCTTGATCATGAGGTTCGCGTTCTTCATCGTCATCAGCATCGCCGGCTTATCAGAATCCAGATCGACGGTGATCTCGGCGCTGTCGGCGATGGCAAGCGCGTCCGGCATGAATTTGTCCATCTTGATCATTTGGAAATTCCGTAGCAATCCATCCTCTTTTCGCGCCCAGATCAAATAATCGCCGAACTCATCCATGACCTGCTCGTCCGGAAACAGCATCAGCGGGTCCACTTTTGCTTTGTTAATCAGGGTGTCTTTCATGCCCTCCATTTCCGTCTTTGCCATTGGAGTGAGGGAAAGGTTCACCCAGGCACACACGCCAGTGAAGAAGGCTGCCAGAATCCAGACCGGCACACAGATTCTACCCATGCTGAGTCCAGCCATCCGCATTGAAACGAATTCACTGTCAGCAGAAAGGCGGCCGAAGGTCAGAAGAATGGATGTCAGGAACGAAAAGGGCACCGCCAGACTCAGCGAAATCGGAATGACCAGAGCGATGAACTTCGCGACAAACCAGAGATCAAGATCCGGACGCTTGGCCAACTCCCGGAGAATCTCCTTAAACACATTCCCCAAAACAAGAATGATGATGATGACCGCGATGGCAAACAACGCGGAGATCAGTACCTGTTTCAGGATATATCGGTCAAGGAGCCTCATTACCGGAGTCTGAAACGCATCACGCTGCAGAATCTTGGACGGGAATTGGTTGGATTGTTCAGGAAAGCCTATTTTCTTCCACAAATAAGCAATCAGCAAGAGTGAAAAAAATCGGGATCTCTTGACGCAGGCAAGCTTTCTGATACTTTAAAAGTCCAGACAGGGGGGCGTTCCGATCGCTGAGATTACCGGAAAACCGGTGAGACCCTTTGAACCTGACGCAGATAATGCTGCCGCAGGGAGTCCAAAATGAAATTTTTCCTTCAACAATCCCAGACCTGAGAACCGCCGCCGGAAGCATTTCCGTGCGGTTTTTTTCGTGCCTGATTTATCACCCGCCCCTCTCCTTACCTTTCCAACTTCTAAACAGATGATCACACCGAACGAGCCCAACGCCTCTTCTCCGTCCGATAAAACCACGGCGGCAGAAGTTTTTCCCAACAGCAAACGGATCTATGTGAAGGGATCGATTCACGAGGATGTCTCCGTTCCAATGCGTGAGGTTTCACTGTCTGATACCAATCATCCAAATGGACGCGTCGAAGCGAACGAGGCGGTCCGCATCTATGATACCAGCGGTCCCTGGGGCGATGAAAACTATTCAGGAGAGGTGGAAAAAGGACTTCCAGCCCTCCGTCGTGACTGGATCCTCGCACGTGGCGATGTTGAAGAATACGACGGGCGCTCGGAAAAACCGGAAGATAACGGATACCTTTCCGACGAGCACGCTGATCGCTACAACAGCAAGAAGGAAGCTCACAATCGACTCAAAGAATACCCGGGCCTCAGACGGAGACCTCTTCGCGCCAGCGCCGGACATCCTGTCACTCAGATGTGGTATGCCAAACAGGGCATCATCACCCCTGAAATGGAATACATTGCGATTCGTGAAAACATGGGCCGGGATGCTGCTTATCAGGCCGTTACCAAGAGTGATGGTCCGCGAAACCTGCTGAATCACCAGCATCCGGGCGAATCCTTTGGCGCTGCGATCCCCGAACACATTACTCCCGAGTTTGTTCGTGATGAAGTAGCCCGTGGCAGAGCGATCATTCCCTCCAACATCAACCACCCCGAGAGTGAACCGATGATCATCGGCCGGAATTTCCTGGTGAAGATCAACGCCAACATCGGGAACTCAGCTGTTGCTTCGACGATTGACGAGGAAGTTGAGAAAATGCAGTGGTCCACCCTCTGGGGAGGCGACACGGTGATGGATCTTTCCACAGGGAAAAACATTCACGCGACCCGTGAGTGGATTATCCGGAACTCCGCTGTTCCCATTGGCACGGTTCCCATTTATCAGGCACTCGAGAAAGTAAACGGCCGGGTCGAAGACCTTTGCTGGGAAGTCTTCAGAGATACCCTGATCGAACAAGCCGAGCAGGGCGTCGACTATTTCACCATCCACGCAGGCGTTCTTTTGCGCTTCGTGCCATGGACCGCCACTCGCATGACAGGAATCGTCAGCCGCGGTGGATCCATCATGGCGAAGTGGTGCCTCTCGCATCACAAGGAAAATTTCCTCTATGAACACTGGAGTGACATCTGCGACATCTGCGCAGAATACGATGTTTCCTTTTCCATCGGAGACGGCCTTCGCCCCGGATCGATTGCCGACGCCAATGACGCTGCGCAGTTTGGTGAACTCGAAGTTCAAGGCGAACTCACGAAGATCGCCTGGGAAAAAGGTGTTCAGGTTATGAATGAAGGCCCCGGGCATGTTCCCATGCATCTCATTAAGGAGAACATGGAGAAGCAAATCGAATGGTGCCACGAAGCGCCATTCTACACGCTTGGGCCACTGACGACTGATATTGCGCCGGGATACGACCACATTACCAGTGGAATCGGTGCCGCCATGATTGGCTGGTACGGCTGCGCTATGCTTTGCTACGTGACACCGAAGGAGCACCTCGGACTACCAAACCGTGAAGATGTTCGCGAAGGAGTCGTTACCTACAAGATAGCAGCCCATGCTGCGGATCTGGCGAAAGGTCACCCTGCTGCTCAGGAGCGGGACAACGCCCTGAGTAAGGCCCGATTCGAATTCCGCTGGGAAGATCAATTCAATCTCTCGCTCGACCCGACGAAGGCCCTCGCGTTTCATGACGAAACCTTACCGCAGGATGGCGCCAAGACGGCTCACTTCTGTTCCATGTGCGGACCAACGTTCTGTTCGATGAAAATCACAGAGGAAGTCCGCGAGTATGCCGAAAAAATGGGTGTCGAAGAGAAAGAAGCTCTCGCCAAAGGCATGGCCGAGAAATCAAAAGAGTTCGCGGCCAAGGGTGCGCAAATTTATTCGTGAGAATAGGATGCTAAACTGATCTTAGGGCGTCCATAAGCAGGGCGCTCTTTTCAGGGCGTCATTTCATCGGTCCAGCGCTCAGGCTTCGGCTTTTGTTACCTTTGCCGTCACCCCAACATTACCCGAACGAGGATCGGTGCCAATGCGGCGACCAGGATCACAAGCAATCCACTCGCTACCAGGCTCGCGACGATCACAAAGCCGGCTTCAAAGACCACTAGGGCTTTCGTTGTCGTTGGATCGGCTCCAATCTTGTTCAGATTTTCAAATTCCTGTGCCCGTAGTCGGTAAGAGAGCAGGAATACCAGGGCTCCGATTCCAATCGTGGCAATTCCGATCACGATCAAAATCCCTGTAACGAGTCGCTGCACGTTGAACACCGTCTGTCTCTTATACACATCTCCGAGCCCACGAGACCGAGGCTGATCTC
>CAJXQE010000036.1 GCA_913058215.1 uncultured Verrucomicrobiales bacterium | reverse complement strand
TCTACACTATCCTCTTCGTCGGCAGCGTCAGATGTGTATAAGAGACAGGTCCTCACCATCGTGGTAATCGGATTTGTCGCGACCATCAGCATCATGGCGGTCGGAAATGTCACGAAGAACGCCCAATTCCAAAAAGCTGAAACAGATGTCGTGACTTTGAATGCTACAATTAAGATGTATCAGGCAAACGGTGGATCCCTGGATTCGCTTGCAACAGCGGATCAAGTTCTTACCAAACTCAAAAGCAGCCGGACAAAAGCAGACAAAAGGATTCACGTCGGAGCGCCCTCGGGGAAAATGATCGATCCCCGTGTTTCGACGCGTTCTATTGAAGCAGACAGCTGGAAAAAGGGAGCGACATACAATACCGTATCAAGACGTTTTGAAATCGCTGAAGACGGGGTGCGTTTTGAATTTATCCTCGACGAAAACCTTAACGAATTCTCCGGAGGGACTGAAGCAAGGGAGCACAGTGCCGTAACCTACGCGAAGAATGCTTCCTGGGTTTGGGATCATGCTGCTCTCAGGAACCCTGATTCCGCCTCCGGTCCCGACCAAATCGACGTCGGAACAGCACCGGCTGATGGAGTCCCCGGTGAAGAAGTTCCAGACGATCCCGATCCGGGTGACGATGATGATGACGGAGGTGGAAATCCGCCGCCGCCCCCTACTCCTCCCCGTTTACCAACACCAATACTCAGTGTTCCTGCCGGAGGGCACCCGGACATAGAGTTTCCACTTTCAGTCTTAATTACCAATGTTCCTGATCCATCAGAGGGAACCGTGGTATTCAGAAAAAACGGCGGCGCCTGGGAAGTTTACTCAAATGAGATTGAGACCCTGATGAATACGACGCTGCAGGCTCAGTTTTTGACTGCTGACACCGAACTGTTCCGGGACAGCTACACCCGCTATGCCAACTACTACCCAGTTCCAACCAGTTTGAGCGGCACTGTGGATGGAGGATTCCAAAATATCTCCGGTGGCGCGAATCTGGTTTACGATATTACGAGCGACGGGAAAAATTTCAGCCACGGCGATCCAGTCTATCTTCTCGACGACATCCCTGTGAATACCGGCGACCCGAACGTCCTCACCTTTACGCCCGGTTCTTTCACCGATATTGCTCCGGGCGAGAAATTCGCCCTTGGTAGCCTCTTCTATCATAACGGGAGTAGCTACTATGATTCACACGCCACGCATGGTGAACTCGCCATTGAGATCTCGATTCCAGACCTCGGCGAGACAGTGGATATCACGCTTCAGATGGACATGGTCAACACCTCGAATGATCCGGACGACCTGGCTGCCAGTGCCGACTACGTAAAAATTCTCAACCTCACCCAGAACCTTTCTCTCAATATCAACGGGGTGGCTTACCAGATTCAATTGGAATTCGGAGCCACTGATAGCTTTGGATTTTCATCAGACAGCCAGTTTCATGTTTACGAAGGAGCAACCGGACAGGGAGAAATCCTCGGTACCTTCATTGCCTCACCCTGACTCAATTTCAAGCCCCTCCCCCTTTAACCTCTCTCAATCTAATCACATGGAAGGAATCGACGAAAGAAGCCCACTTGGAAACCGGATTACTCATCTGGCACAAACTCATAATATCAGTGATTTGTACATCACTCCCTATGAACAGATGATCTATAGAAAGAACGGCGAAATGGTTGCCGACTCTTTCATCTATCAACCCGAAAGAGCACTGGAGATCAAACCGGGTTGTGAAGATTACGCGATGCAAATCGGGCCGCTTCGTTTTCGTGTAAACAAACTGGTTACCCGGGGACGCCTCCGCTGGGTCCTTCGATTGCTCCCCACTCAGATCCCCGATCCAGAGCAAATTTCTCTTCCTCTCCAGGCCATGAAGGCATATCTGGAGGCAAAAAACGGCCTTTTCCTCGTCTGCGGCGCAACTGGTTCCGGTAAATCGACAACCATTGCGTCGATGATCAAAGCCAGAGCGGCCCGTCGCCGTGAGCACGTCATTACCTTTGAGGATCCAATCGAGTATATCCTCCCAACTGACCTCCCTACCCTGGTTACTCAACGGGAAATGGGATCGGATGAATTCGACTTTGGTCAGTCACTACGAGCCTCGCTTCGTCAGGCACCGGATGTCATCATGATTGGTGAAATTCGGGATGGTGAAACCGCAGAAATTGCTCTTCAAGCATCAGAAACCGGTCATGTGGTGATCGCCACAATGCACACCTCTTCTGCTGCTCAGACTGTACAACGATTTTTGAAACTCGTTCCGAGCGAACGCCTCGAAAACGCCATGCTCTCTTTCGCTGACTCAATGAGGATGATTCTCTGTCAGCAACTTCTTTTCGATGAAGATCAACAACGCCGATTTGCTGTCCACGAGATCATGTTCCCTTACGACTCCGTAACAGGAATGATCCGTCGGGGGGACTTCAAGCGTCTCGATCATGAACTCGAAACAGGGCAATCCAAAGGAATGCTCAACTTTGAACAGAGCCTTCAACAGCGTGAGCTGGAAGGATGGAAGTCCAACGCGAAGAAAAAGACCGGCTACAACGAATACGAAGTCGCCGAGTTTCTTCACGGAGAAAAAGTTATCGAACCCGAACAACAACAAGCAGCAGTAAGCCAATAACCCCATGGAACTTAAAGACATAAAAGATGTGCTGACATTTGCCGCCTTCCGCCCGGAACCGGACAATGCCCGATTTGCCTGGCCGCAGAGATTCCCGAAGAAGAAATCGGTTCTCGTGAATGTTTCACGGGGACAATGCTCATGGGCATATATCAACCGAAAAGGAGGAGTCGATGAAGTCGGAGAAGCTTCCGGCGAATTCGTTGAAGTCGCCACTGATATGGGCGAAATCTGGCGCTCCAATACTGAAGACGGATGGATCGGATTATCCGTCAACAACCGTTTTATTATCAGCCTCGAGCATAACCTCTCAAGGAAGAAAGGTTGGGAAGACGAGGTTCGTCAGAATCCAAAAGCTATCCTCGGAACCAAACACGATCGGACGAAAAAATACGCGTTGAATCACAACCCGGAAACCAGTGCGAGCCTTCTCATGGCTTGTGACGATTCGATGATCAAAGGCCTTGAAGACAATCTTCGTTCTCAAAACCTGAAACCGGCAAGGATCTGTACTGGATTGTTTGCAATGACATCAGTCCTCCTGAATAAAATCGCAAGCGACAATGCCTTGCGAACACAGGACTTGATCGTCGTTACATGGTGCAACGGCTCGCTCTGTCTCCTTCGGCAGAAAGCCGGCCAGTGGCAGGAACTCCGTTGCCGAAGCGGTCTCCCCCCACAGGATGACGCAGCAATCGCTCAAATGATCAAACCTTTTGTGGATTCGGCGGATCCAGCGACCCAGGTGATGTTTATGGCCGACGAAACTAACAGTCACTTTGCCAACAACTACTTGTCACTTTTTGGGAACCTGCATCTCACCGATATGACCGAGACCCACAATCTCTGGACCATCCTCGCAAAGCACTGAAAAAGTGAACTAAAGACATTTTACCCCAATCTACATCATGATTATTCACGACCTTAAAGAAGATCGCCAGAACGTGTCCAGTGGCTTGCCCATTGCGTTAAAACTGGTTCCGTTCGCATTTTATGCAGGATCTATACTCGCTGTACTCCTGACTCTGTTCTTCTACCTAAGCTTCAAAAGCTATGAGTCCTCGAACAGACAGCTGAAACAAAGGCTTTCACAGGCAGAAGCCGAAAAAGCCAAACATACCCAGAAAGAGGGGGACATCATCAATGTCGTCAAGAATGCTGAGGGTCTCGCTCAGTGGCTCGAAGGAGCACGCCCCCTCCAACCCGTCACTGCGGCGATTGGAAGAAGCATGGCGAAGGACTCCACCATTTCGGAGCTGCAGTTAAAACGAAACCCGGAAATACCCGCTCATACTTTCATGCAACTGAAGATCAACGGCGGGGGAAGCCAGCAAATTGAAACCACCCTCAATTCAATCTTTGCTCTGAACTACCAAACCTATTCTGCACAACAGGTCAAAGGCCGAAACCTAACAGATTTCCAGGCAACCCTTATCTATAGCAACAGATAGAATTCAGGGCTCCGATGCCCCGGATGATTTCTATCAACCCTTATCTATCCAACGTATGAACAATCACAAAATCGCCTGCTTTATGCTGGTCGTTATCATCGCCGCCATGGGCTACGGTGTTAATGTCCTCAGGGAAAAATCTGCCAAAGCCCGCCAGACTGCTGATGCAACCCGCACTCAAGCAGAAGCAGCAGAACAACAAGCACAAGTTGCAGAGATCAAACTGAAGTCCGTGGATGCCAAAACTGCTGAACTTCGCGGTATCTATCAGGAATGGCTTCCCCACTTCGAAGCATTCAAAAACCCTCAGGAAGGGGAACGCCGAATCACTGAAGTGATTCGGGACGGAAACGTATTTCTCCTTTCCCAGAAGCTCGAGACACAAAGCGTGAGTAAGGATTCTGTGATCACAAGGGCACTCGTGGCAGACCTGGTCGTTGAAGACGACTACTCGAAAACAATGAACTGGCTCGGGCAAGTCGAGGAATCGCTTCCCAGCTGCCGGATCTCCAAATGCCTTCTGACTCGTGGAGATCGCGGCAATGACATCCACTTGGAAGTCTCAATCCAGGTTCCCATTTTTGATCCCGAAAAAGTAGCTGCTAACTGATCTACATCACCTTGTTATCGCCATGAATATAAAGATCTATACCCTTTCTGTCATTCTCATTCTCGTAGGAATTCACACATCCGGATCAGCCCAAACTCCGGCCAATCCGGCAACTAACGGCTCATCTCAGCCGAGTTACAACATCGACATCGAGATGAAGCCAGCCGATAAACGTCCATTAAGGCTCAAAGAAAACGAGCGAAACCCCTTCGAGAAACGTTCAGCAAAAGATGAAGAGTTCACGGAAACAGATACTGATTCTGAGGAGTCCAAGCTTCGGGAAATTCTAACACAATTGCGTGTCGGAGGTTCCAGCAGAGGCACCAATGGGCTTCGGATTCTTCTGGGGGACATGAACCTTGAAGAAGGAATGTTCCTTCCCAAACTCATCCCGGTCCAGAATGATGCTCTGAAAGTCACGGAGATCACTGAGGAAGCATTGACTCTCTCCTGGGTCGATACGGAGTCGGGTGTTCTTACGGGAAAGACCTTGCAGCTCACATTCGATCTCACCCCAACGATTCAATACGGTCTTCCGGGCCAACCCGTCATCCTTGATACATCAGGGAATCCGAGTCCGTCGACAGTAATGGGAGTGATGAGACTCGGTCAGGAGCGCAAAAAAGAAGCGGCCACTCTCCGGGCAAACAACACTCTTAGAGACATTCCCCGCGAAGCGATTGAAGCAGGTCAATAGAGACGTTTCCCAGCCCCCCCTACATTCACTTTGCAATGAACAACGCTTTCCCCATCGAGAAGAGAAAACCTCAGGCCTGGACATTTGTCGAGATGCTTGTGGCGATTTCACTTTCCGCCATCTTCCTTGGGGCGGCCGCCCTGGTTCTTCAGGCAATCACCGTCAACTCGAAGCGACTCACCTCGCTGATTGAAGTAACGATCGGTGAATCGAAAAAGCTGAATTTCTACGGGCAGTCGGGAGACTCGCTCAGAGTTTATTCGGCACCGAATTATGGCAGGCTTCTCTTCGCAAAGGACTTGAGAACCACTCTTCTCGACGACGTTGACCGTTCCTCCGCAGTCTTCTGCCTGCCACGCAGTATCGACAATTCAATTCGCCCTGAGTTCCTTCGCTACCTGCCCGGAGACGACGGAAGCACGCTCAGCCACCCACAACTCGACTCGCCGGAAGCATTCCGTAGATTCCTTGCAGACGTGGAGCCCACCTCAGCAGCAATCTTCGACACTTCGATTCGAAATGTTCCGGATCCCAACAAGCCCAATACGACCATCTTCCTGTTGGCCCCGGAATCGTCCCCCTCTTTTATTCGTGTCCATGCGGTCTACGAGATTGATTTCGTTACCCCTACAAATATTGCAGGTGACTACATTTCGGTGCGTAGATACAAAAACGGGACACTTACCAACTACTACGATATTTTTCATCATTCCGGTGACGGCCCATCACTGCTTCCCAGCTTTGTCGCATTTGAGAGCGAATCTCGACTTGCCACTACGGAAGGGGAAAGCATCGACCGCTTCAAAATCGCCCCCGAAAGTCCATTCTACTTTCTATGGCTTCCGGACCCGTCAATCAACCCGCAACGCAATCCAGCCTGGGGAACGACCTATCCATCCGATACTGCCCGGAATGCTTACGGGCACCTGTCCGAGAATACATCCATGCTCACCGTGATTCCCATGTTTCCGTCAATTTGACCTTTGACCACTCGACTCTGATTCTCCCACCGGGCAACGAAATCCACATGCAAATGAACCTCAACTCTTACCCAGCGAAGAAGTCCCCATTCTCCACAGAGAAAGGATCGATTCTCGTAATCTGTATGGTCCTGGCCGGACTGGGCACTCTCGGGGTTGCCGCATGGCTGTCTCTGCTTGACGCACGGGGCCATCTGGCCGAGCAGGAATTCGAAGCCGTCAACCGAAGAGTCCGATACCAGAATGCCAAGGAATACGCTCACAACATTCTCTACAAAAACTACCTTTCGGAAAACCACGCCGAAGATACCACAAAAACCTACAACCTTCCGGGCTCCTGGGGAACGATAACCATTGAATCCTACGCTTCGATTCCCTTTATCGACAGCTCAAGCGTTCGCTACAACAAAACGGGCTCAAGCCCGTTCCGGTCCTTTACAAGCGATGTAAGCGTGTCCCTCAATGATGGTAAATTTAATCATCCCTGGCAATTTCAGCTGAAGAGCTACAGCCCCGTCCTTGGAGGTGAATTACTTACCGTTCACAGCAACGGTGAACCTATGGCCGAGAATCCAGTTGTAGAGGGAAACTTGAGCATCAGGGGCAAGGCCGTTTTCTGGAACGCTGACTATCAGGACACCACCTCACTCATTAAAGCCGATAATTACGTGGTCGGTAGTATCTCCGAACCGGCTCTGGCGTACACTAACAATTCAGATGTCACCATTCTTCCTTCGAATTTTCCTTTTCGTAAACAGACGGCGGCAAACCAGACATATGAAGGAAAATCCGATGTGGTTGATTCGACTCAGAATGCACACAATGCCTACTTCCAGAAGGTTGTTGCTACGGGAGGATATGTCAGTCTGAGTGGAGTTATTAATTTTGCCGACGGAGACGGAATTGATACAATTTCGGACGGGGGGAGCGACGACCTTTTAGTCCTTGCCATTCTGGATGATACAATCACCAGCGCGGTAATTAGAGCTCAACTTGTTGCTAACTCTCCCCTTTCTTCGCGGGTAATGACTGCGGCACTCGAACGCGCCACCCCCCTGCTCGAGGAACACATGCTGGAGGTCCTGAGCTACAATTACCCGCTTCCGGACGATGTTTTATCAACAATCGTAGATGCAGATTACAATTCGATATCCCCGGATGGTAAAGCAATCATCCACGAGAATTGTAATACCGTCCTGATCTCCGACGGTTCCGGGCGGACCGTCATCGACTTGAGTGCTCCCGGTCTTTCACATGTGCTCCTGAATGAGGTTACCTCACTGGAACTCCGGGGGCAACCGGATGAGCTTACCGCTGATGCCTTTGAAGATTTGGCTCCCAGGGTTTTTGCTATATCAAATTCCGACAATGTTTTGCTCCGTGAAGTAGTCATGACCAACTTTAATCGCCGGCAAACTGTGCTGGCGATTTCCAATAAGGGAGTATTAGACAACTCGGGTCTAACAGATGAAGCAGGCAACGCCATCTCCCCTTCCACAAACCATACACTTTTCCGAATGACAGGTGATTCGCCTTTCACTGACTGGCGAATGGTCGGCGAGTTTGAAGGCATCTCAGCTGATTTCGACACTTCGTTCATTTCAAGTAGCACGATCGTTGGTGGCATTAGATCCAACCATAGCGTGCGCGTAGCCAGCGGAAGTCTGAACCTGGAGGAAGACGACGATTTCGAAAACATTGAAAAACTCCTCAGTCGAAACGCCTGGATTGAATCTTTCAAACAGTAAGCTCCTATGATCTCAGTAAGAAACAGAAAGCGCCGGAATTCATCCGCAGGATACACACTGATTGAAGCACTGGTTGCCAGCGCGATTCTCATGGTGGGAATCGGTGCGGCGGCTTCACTCTCACTGTCCCTGGTTACGCAGGAGGAAATAAACGAGAGATCATCACGTGCCGGCAACTACCTCGAAAACACCGCCGCACTCTTCTACCTCGGATTTGATACCGCAGACATCGAAGGCATTCTACCCGAAGACCGCGTTGTGAAGAGGATGATTTTCTCTGAAAGAACGCCATCAGGAGTGGCCATGACCCAGGCCCGTATCGTCTATGCTCCCAACGATGCAGTCACGAACAATCTTGACACCCGCGACGAATATACCGGCGGAGTCAAATCCGCCAGACGCCGTCACACCATCCGAATGATCCGCGGTCCCAGCACTTTCAGTGTCGCCCCGTAGACACTTTCATTCCCCCAACTTATTTTACACACCCAGAAGCCATGCTTAAAAAAGTATCACTTACAAATATTCACACCGGCCAGAAGTCAGTCCAGATCGTCGACACTGGAACGAATGACAAAGCACTCGTCGGTGCAGGGAAAACTCCTGTGGAAACAGCCGAGATTTCGGATGTTACCGGACTGGATGAAACGATTCAACGCCTGACATCAAAGGGGCAAAACATGGATGATCGCGTCGCCTTTTTTAACGGCCTCGCCAAATGTTTTGAACGAAACATTCCTATCATCAAGAGTTTTCAACTTCAGGCGAACCGGGTGAAAAGTCCGAAATTTCGCGGAATGATTGCCGATATCGCTGATGACCTCGCCAAGGGCGAGAAGATGAGCGATGCCATGGCAAAAAAAGTCGACCTCTTTCCTTCTGATGTGATTGCTCTGATTCGTGCGGGTGAGGAATCCGGGCGACTTCCTGAAATTTTCCGCCGGGTGGGAAACAGCCAGAAGAAAACGTCTCGAATCCTGAAAAAGCTGAAGGCGGGAATGATCTACCCCTGTATTGTCGTTTGTCTGGGTATTGGCGTGATCATAACGATGAGTTTCACGCTGGTTCCAGCGATGTCGAAACTGTATACCCAATTGGGATCGGAACTTCCTTTTGCCACGACGGCAATGATGAATATTTCCGATTTGATGATGAAGCAGCCCTGGGTCGCCGCTATTCCAGCTGTTTTAATCTACCTGTTCTTTAAGAATTGGGGGAAAATTTCGATGATACCGGCTGTTCAAACCTTATTCCTGAAATTGCCGGTGGTCTCCGGAATTGTCAGGAAGTCAGCTGCTGCAGTCAGCTTTCGAACCCTGTCTCTTCTTATTGAAGCGAATGTGCGCCTAACCGTAGCCTTGGAAATTACCTCGGATACAACCTGGCATCACCACTACAAAATCTTTTTCACCAATATCAAAAACCACATCCTTGCAGGATTGACCCTACCCGATGCCTTTCTCATCGAATCGCATTGGCTCGGCAATGATGGGCGCCTTATCTGCGGCCTTATGGAAGTGGCTGCGGAAACAGGTTCCGGGACAGAATTGCTGAATGAAATTGCAGAGGACTACGAGGATGAACTCGACACCGCGGCGAATCAAATCGATAAGATCATCGAACCTGTAACGATTGTTCTACTGGGCTCCATGGTAGGCATGCTGGTCTATGCGATTTACGCACCAGTCTTCAGCCTCGGTGATGCTCTGCTGAAGAAGTAGAATCAATTTGATTCCCTTTGACTTCAATCTCCCCCTTATGACTAATCGTCCCCTGAAAAAAAGAATGTTGGCGTTCAGTCTCGTGGAAATGCTGGTGGTGATCGCGGTAATTGGCGTCATCACAGCCGTTGCCATTCCGACCGTCAGTCGAATTAAGGAAACCGCTCAGGATGCGAATCAGCGCCGGAACGCTCAAAACCTGCTTTCCGTCTATAGTGCAGCTCAAGCTGCAGGCTATGACTTCGCCTACGAAGATGGAGACACCGCAAGCGCAGTTCTTTCTGAACCGGAAATAATTGAGGCCGTAATTACCGGCACGACGATTGAAAGCGGTGGCCCGATGGCTGACACCTTCTTCGGTGTCAACGGTCTCAACAATTCCGTGGCGGTCGACGAAAAAGTCGGAGCCGCAAAGTACATCGCCTGGGACGCTGATCTGGGCGGTCTGATTTTCGACGAATAGAGTTCCTGCCTGTTTGGAAAGCTCCAGCCAAGTCGAATAGAGAGAGGAAAACCCGAGGCGAACCGTCTCTGCACGTTCCAATCCTTCGAACACAACTCCTTCCGATTGATGTCATTTTCCGTAATTTCCGATTAGATCGGTTTTTTAATAATTACTTTGATACTTAAAAAGACGGAATAGGACCAAATCGGCGGTTCTTTTCTTTAGATGGACACTCTTCATCCAGCATTTGAATGGAGAATCTGCCATGGAGGATGAATCGCACTTGATAGTATCAAAACCCTTATAAAAAGGGAGTTGTAGCAGTCAATAGCCATGGACAATCAGGGATCGACGTATTGTCAGCATCTCACTTCGCTCACCAAAAACCTCAATGCGCGGGGTCTTCGCCCGCCTACAACAGGAATGAGACACCCATCTAAATATTAAATATTTATACAATCTACTTGTAATTATGGTAATTATTGTTTATGCTACCAATGAGAGTTGGTCCTCGTGAATGAGGATCGGCCTCTCACAACTAAGCAAATAAAAAAAACACACTAACTGACTAATATGAAAGTAAGTAAAAACAACGCAGTCCAAGCTGGTTTCAGTCTTGTTGAAATGCTCGTCGTAATCGCCGTTATCGGAATTATTGCAGCAATCGCCGTCCCAAACATCGGTCGTATCAACGACTCTGCTAAAGACGCAAAACAACGCCGTAATGCTCAAAACCTGGCTTCCATCTACTCTTCTGCTCAAGCAGCTGGATGGGATTTCGGTTTCGCAGACGGAAGCAACGACGCCGGTGACGCAGATTCAGATGTTGATACCATCATTGACGCCATCAAAGCTGGTAAAACAATCGAATCAACCGGTCCATTCAACGGAACTTACTTCGGTGTTCCCGGAATCGACGCTACTGAAGCGAAAGACACCGCTACTGGTGCAGCTAAGTACCTTAGCTACGACACTACTTCCAAGATGCTCCTTTATACAGGTGGTCAGGAAGGCATTGCCGCTCCAGCTGCTGTTGCTCCTTAATCAACAGCCCTAACTGTGAGAGCAGATTACCCTCCGGCTATGCCGTTCGATTCTCTGCCAACTCGCAATTACCTTTGTGATCGGGGTCACTCCTAACCGGGTGGCCCCGACTCCAAGGATCCCTCTCCCTCAACTCCGCTTTTAGACAATCCCCTTTTTTCCGTCCTCCCCCTCTTACCCATTTTGACTGGACAGAATATGAACGCCCTCTCTCACTCCAATAGCCGACGAGGCTTTACGATGATCGAACTTCTCATCGTGATTTCAGTCATCGGTATTATGTCCGCCCTGATTATCGCCGCATTTTCCAATGCCGCTCAGGATACACGACGCGTCATTTCCCGGCAGCAACAAGCTGCAGTTCAGAACGCCGTCAATGCATGGGTTACTTCATATTCCACGAACAACGGTCTCTCCGGCTCCAGGACCGCTTACAATGCAGCCGGTAACAGTCTCGCCCGCCTCCAACTTGTAGGAGGATATCTCGACGATTCCACTCTCGAACACTTTGTTGCCAATACGGATGCTGCAGTTCCTGACACAGTTTTGAGCGCTGCCCTTGATAAAACAGGACAATTCTTACTCATGGGTCAATGGGCCTCCACCTCCTATCCAAAAGTGGAATTAAAATAGCCCCCTTTTACCCCCCTAACGCCCTCCAAAAGTAATCTCTGATGAAAACTAAAAACAACAAAGCGTTCTCGCTCGTCGAAGTTCTCGCGGCAGTCGGAATCATCGGAATCATCGCCTTCCTCGCCATTCCTAATATCGTTGCGATCAAGCGTGACTCCGAAAGGAACCTGGCCGTTTCCAGGGCCGAAGCACTGAACATGTCAGTGGCCTCCTACATTCAATCAAATGGCAAAGATGCTGTAGCAACAGCCTGGGGTTCGAAATCAAACGATCAACGTTACACCGAACTCATCCCGTACCTTTCCTTCGCTCCCAATACTCTCACCGAGTTTTCCCCGGCTGGGTATGGAATCACTTTGCCAACAAATTTGAATGCCCTTCAGAAAAGTATTCTCCAGGATACTTCGACCGATCCGGCAACAACAATCGACTACTGATTTTTGAAACCAGCGGACTTTAAGATCATGAAGCACTCCCTTACGTCAAACTCCAGAGAACGCGGTATTTCGCTCGTGGAAATGATAATTACGATTGCCGTAATCGGAGTCATTTCAGCGATCGCTATTCCTTCTGTTGGAGACGTTTTCGGGAAATCCAAAGATGTTGTGGCCAGCAATGTGAATCAAGGCCTCAACAAAGCGACCCGTAAGTTTAGTCATTCCCAATGGGATCTCAAGCTGACAGCAATTCCCAACAACGCAGCCGATGAACTGGCCTTGTTAAGAACATTGCAATGGAGAGAACCCACCCATGCCGGGTCGGAACTCAACCCGAAAGGCCCTTTCATGAGAATCGACTGGAATCCCAGCCTTTCTTCAGACCCGAAAGAACATCGGATCGAATGGACCGGATCAGCCTGGAAAGTCTTGTCTCCCGGTACAGCCGGCGCAGGACTCAAAGTAGATTTTGAAGGAACAGATCTTGGATCCCCGTACATCCATGACGATGATTTTACCCCCATCGGATCAAGGTAGGCAGATGAACTAAAAATCATCAGCCTGCGTCGATACCCCCGACACAGTTGAATGAGCGCTATTGCAGACCCCACATTACAAACAGGATCCGCCAGCGGAGCTAGAACTCCGTCAGATCCTGAAGCATCCACCTTCGGCTCGAACGCCGCAGGAATGGGGCTCATGTCTCTGGAAGGAGTTGCCGTCCAGTTCGGTATTCTTCCCATTACTCTTCCCCGTGAGAATTGCACGGTGGAGGCGGAGAATGCCCTGAGAAAACTGGGACGATTCCCGAAGTCCGAAAGCCCGTGGCTTCCCGTCGCGACTCTGGGCCCGGCGATCATATTTGGCCACCACGCCCCGAAGAGTTCAGATATGTGGGGCGTTCCTTCCTGCCTTGCTATCCGCGTCGCGATTTCAGAAACGCAGTATGAAGCGATCATGAAGGATCTGGTAATGCGTCTATCGCATTCTCCTCTTCCGAAAGAGAACGTTCTGGAAAACCTTCCTGCACCACAGCTGGAATCCAAAAATATCGAAAGTGCTTTCACCTGGCTTCTCGACAACTACCCCTACGATCCCAAAGACAAAGAGCGGATCGGCATGCTTCAAGCCGAAGTAACCGAGAAGAACGGGTATATCGACACCAGAGGGTTCAACGAAATCATGCCCGGACTGGGAGTGGCCCTGCAATACATCGTGGAAGGCCCTTCCCTGCTGTGTTTCAATCCCGATGAAGCAGCCCGACAAGACACCTTTCCTACTCCGCTTCTTGAAAAGCATGTCGTCTACCCCATTTACCTCGGGGAGAGAAAAATCTATCTCGCTTCGGCCGAAGACAATAACTACAGCTTTGAAGATGAATGGCTTTCCCAGGGAAATGAGCCTGTAGAATTCATTCATGTCCTCGCGGACGAAAAAACGATCAAGACCGCTATCAGCAGGTCGGGTTCGGGCTCAGTCGGTAATACCGGGATTGATGTTGAAGAGTCGACCTTGAGTCTTTCTGACTCCGACAGCATCGTCGAAATTGTTCCGGAAGACATGGCCGAGGTGAACCCTCGAAATGTGAATCACTCCGCAGAGGAATTGCTCCACTGGGTGATCTACACAGCCATCAATGCGAGGGCTTCCGATTTGCACCTCGAGAAATTTTACAATGTGACCCGATTCCGCGCTCGTATTGACGGTAAAATGCGGACGGTTTACACCGCACCGGAAGACATGATGCCGCGTTTCATCGCGCTCATTAAAAATTACTCCAACATGGGGCAAAGCCGTCAGGAAGCGCTCGATGGACGTTTCGCAATGGCAATCGGCCAACGCCGTGTCGACGTTCGTGTCGCCGCGGTCCCCTGCCGCCGCGATCTTCAAAAAGTCATTATGCGTTTTCTGGATAAGCAGGACGGCTTGAAGAAACTCGCCGACCTGAACTTTTCCAAGCGCCAGAGCATGATCACCAAAAGGGTCATGTCGCGAGATCAGGGGCTCGTCTTGATTACCGGTCCAACCGGTTCCGGTAAGACGACCACCCTCTATGCACTCATCAACAGCGTGAACGATGAAGGAATCAACATTCACACGATTGAGGATCCGATCGAATACGAGATCGAAGGAATCAACCAGACTCAGACAGACCCGACTCATGATCTCTCTTTCGGGAATGGATTGAGAGCCCTGCTTCGATCTGACCCCGATGTAATTCTGATCGGTGAGTGTCGTGACGAGGAAACCGCAAATTCGGCCATCAACGCCGCTCTGACCGGCCACCTTGTCTTGACGACTTTGCACGCAAATGACTCACTTCGCGCCATTTCGCGGCTCCTTTCAATGGGCGTCGAACCCCATCTTGTCGGCGATTCACTTGCCATGTCGCAGGCTCAGCGTCTTGTCCGCCGACTCTGTAACTACTGTAAGAAACCGGCCGCTCCATCGAACGAAATTCTTGAAGTCTTTTACAGACAGGGAATCAAGCGTCAGAACGAGACCGATCCAATTTATAAAGCCACCGGATGCCTCGAATGCCAGGGAACCGGATACACCGGTCGAGTTGCGCTCATGGAAATGTGCGAAATCAGCGCAGAAATGTCCGACATGGTTGAACGCCAGGCAACTCAGACAGAATTAAGAAAAGCCGCATTAAAAGGCGGTTTCCAGACTCTTTATCAGGAAGGACTAACCCATGTGCTTTCTGGAAATACCACAATGGACGAAATCAAGAAAGTTAGTTATACTGCTTTCTAACCAAAGTTGAACAATGACATCCACCGAAACGACATCACAAAACTCCCAGGAAAGCGGTATCAGTAACCATCGCGTTCTGGTCGTAGACGATGAGCAGGCCATGCAGGCCCTTGCTTATACGATTCTCGACCGCCTGGGACACGCACCATTCACCGTTGGCAGCGGCGAAGACGCCATCGAAGCCTACAGAGAAGCCTACGAAAACAACGAGCCTTTCTCTGCAGTCGTGATGGATCTTGCCCTTCCCGGCGGCATCTCCGGATTGGAAGCCACCATCGCAATCAAGCAGATCGATGGACGCGCCAAAATCATCGTGAGTAGCGGATACCTCGAGCAGAATGCACGCGGCGCCGCCCTTGAACACGGATTTGCAGGAATTCTTCCCAAGCCATACACCGCCGAGCGTCTTTCATCCGAGCTTCGCTGGGTCCTCAAAAAAGCAGAGGAAAAGAAAGCGGAATAAACCCCCCGCTGAATAATCCGTCAGTCAGCCTTCAATATTTCCACGAACCCATCGGTCCTTCCTCTTTCGTTCGACCGGTGTTTCCAGGAGAAATTGCCCCCGGGGCTTGAGTCGTGTCCCGGTAATTCCGGGCTGCTGACAGATACATCAATAGTTCATCGTCCATTTTGAATTTCAAAAACCGGGATCTCACGATCCCGGTTTTTTTGTGTCCCGGCGTATCGTGTCAGTTCTCCGGGGGAGAAGGCTCATCCTTCGGCTTCCGCGAAAAGTGAGCTCTCACGTCTCCATCATTCCAGATCAAGAGCATGAACAGGACGATGATGCCGTAGCCGGTAACGACCCCCATCGGGATCAGAAACCACCCCATCCGCCAATGTTTCCAGGTCAGATCCGCACTTGCCAGCAAATGAGCGTACCAAATAAAAACTCCACCCACCACCGGCCATACCACCAGCGGGGAAACAAACAAGAAAGCCGCTAAGTCTTTCGACTTAGCGGCTTTTCAAGTTGGTTGCGGAGGCAGGATTTGAACCTACGACCTTCAGGTTATGAGCCTGACGAGCTACCAGACTGCTCCACCCCGCGTTTTAAAAATTTTCTGTGCGCTCCTCAATGAGGAGAGTTGGACTTTGCCTCAAAATTCCGGCTCTGCAACCGCTTTTCGGGCATTTAATTCGTTTTCAGGGTCTGCCCCCGCAGATGGGAAAAGACTTCGAACTCCAGATCTCCGATGATCTGCTTGAGCTGAATCAAACCAACACCAAAGGCAGTCGCCGCCGCAAAACCGGTCCCAAGTCCGATTGCTTCTTCTTTGATGAGCATCGCCACGGAGCTGAAAAGCAAATTACCCAGGAAAAAGATCACCACAGCGGTCAGTGCACTTCGGCTTTCGCCCATGGACATGAGGACTTTTACGACAAAGAGCAGGAGCCCTACGAAAACCATGCCTCCTGCCACTCCCGCAAAAAGCGCTCCGTTAATGATGACTCCATGAACTTCTCTCACTTCCATCCCCATCACCGAAATTAACCCAAGCCCGATGATTCCCTGAATCGCAATAAGGTTGCCGATTCCTCTTTTTACTGATCTCCAGATATCCCTCTTTTTCTCCCTGATTTCCGAAAGGGAACTTCCTCCTTCGATTTTCCGGCGGAATTTCCGCATGTTCGAAAGAAACCGCTTCCGAAGAAATAAGTGGGTGAGCCATCCACCGGGAACAAGGGCTAGAAATCCGAAAAGGACGGATCCATCCCGGGTCGAAAAACGAATAATCCCACCGGATACGGCCTCGTGATCGGTGAACTGCCAGTGAATCAGTGCCACATACCAGAGGGAACTAACAGTGAGGAATCCCGTGAGGAAAAAGGAGGGCTTTGAGAAAATTTGCTTCAAGCGGGCAACGCCAGAATTCACCGATACTCCGCGTCTCCAGATCGCGAAGACGATGGAAGCGGCTCCCAACAAATTAGCAGCTGCAGTAATAATAAAGTGGCTCGGCACTGAAAGGTCCGGCCCAAAATAGACCAAGGATGAAACCGATAGCGCCATTGCGAAAAAGGTCATCCAGAATCCCCTGAATACCCCGAAAGCGACTACGGAATACTGAAGAACCACCAGCAGCGCAGCATGGGACGCGGTCAAAGTCGAGGCGCTGAACCACATCATGAAATCGTTTCCGTAACGAATGATCGGAATGATGCTCCCAAACAGAAAGGTCGCAGAAAGCACTACGGTGAGGATCGGCATCAACGAGATTCTCACCTGGGTCCGGACTGTGGCCATTTTAGAATGAATGATCCCCCAGAACGTGAGACTGACCATAATATTGGCGAGTCCCAGTGATAGAACCGTCCCTGTGAAAAACTCATTGTTCACTTCGTTTTCCAGTCGAACCCCATAGCCGAACCAAAGCGCGAGAACCCATCCTGACGTTAACAGAATACCCAATTCGGGCCAGATCCCGCGATGGATTATCCGCGGATCAATATAGAGGATTTCTGTTCTTTCCCTGGAATTCACAACGACACCTTTTAATGAATAAGCTGATAAACACGACCGTAATCAGCAATCATATCATCGTGATAAAAATTTCGATTCAAATGACGGCGAGCTGAATGGCCGGCGGCTTCGTAGAGGCGGTGATTCGAAAGGAGATTCAATAGAGCCTCCTCCATTTCACTTCCATCCCCCGCCCCGGTCTGAATGAGAAAGTCGTGACTTCCCTCCCAGTTCAGCGATTCCAAAATCCCGCTGAATTTGTCGACGTCAGTTGCCACCACGGGAATCTGGGCATTGAACATCATTCCCAGCAATTGATCGCCCACTTCACACTGGCCGGGAATCACCGCAATATCGATCTGCCCGATTTTATCTTCAATGGACTCAATACTTGAAAAGCTCACATCGGCGATGGGCGACCTTTCCTCCGCCAACTGGAGAAAATGAGCCTTCTCCTCCTCGTTCCAGTTTCCCCAGAGATGAAAGCGGCAACCTTCAAACTGCTGATCCACAGAATGTGCCGCAGCGAGAAACATTTCAACGTCAGAACGACTTTGCCGTTCAAAGACACCACCGATGAGAAATTCGTTGCCATTTTGATGCCTCCTTATCATCCGGGTTCTTCTGGCGTTTTCATCGTCCGATCCGATTCCGATTCTCAACACCGGTTTTCGCAACTTGGCACGCTCGGCAATCAACCTTGCGGCGGGGCTGCTTCCGGAGACTACCTGGTCTGCACAATGACAGACAAAGGCATACGTTTTTTCCATCCAGAGCTGCTCGTGATCCATCAGGCGCGATACCCTTGGTTGCAGTTCTGCGTTAACTTTCCAGTACTCAGAAAAGTAGCGAAACATCTGCCTGGCAGGCGCCCTGCGGTTGTCAGTAAAAACCGAACGGCTGTCGTTTTTTTCAGCGAGAATAACGCTCAGCAATCCAGCATAAGAGCCTCCTACTCCATGGTAAACGTCGGCTTCGGAAACCTCCTCCGCAATGGACAGCAGATTCCAGATCGGACTGATTACAGACTCAACGATTTCGTAGAAGTCGGTGAACGGCAACTCGACCTTGTGCAATTCACAGGCGGTGGTGATTAATTCCCAGACGACAGGATCACGCCAGGCCTCTTCAAATGGCATGTCCGGTGCCACTTTTGAAATTTCAAGAAAGGTCTCGCGCATCGCCTTCAATCCAAGGGAGGAATTCTCTACCATGACCGCAACGGTCTGAACGAGGCGTGCAAATTTCTTTTGGGTCACCCTTTTGCTCTTTTTCCCCTTGTGGGTTCCGGTATCAAGATTTGCAACTTGAACCGACTCGACGTTTGCAGGATATCCAGACTGCAAAACCTCATCAATATCTCCTGCGCCAACCACCACCAGTGAGAATCGGATTTCCGGAAATCGCTGGATAACATCGAACAGCCACGGCTCCCCCAGTGAACGCCTCGTCCAGTGCGGTGGTTCCACGATCAGGCAAATTTTCTCAATGGTTTCCTTATCTGCCATCGTCAAAATCCCCAAAAAGCTTTGGACTCGGAGCTGAGTTCCCCCCAGTCGCGATTGTTAAGGTCAGATGTCAGACTGTTGATTCCTGACCATTGCCCCTGCGCGGCCCGGATTCGAGCAAGATGAAGCCTCACGGGTACGCCGTCGATTACGCTGCACTCCATGACAACGCGGTAGGCCTCTTCAAAATTCTCAAGGCGAATGAGCGCTTCAATGTAGCGATTCACCACATAAGAATCCCCATGTCCGAGTTGAATCGCTGCTTCGAGATGATTGGCCATTTCTTCCAGCCGGTGTTGTTCCGGTGCGGCTGAACTGATTCCCCTTTCGATGAGAGATCGCTGCCCTTCCGCTACCAACAAATAATATTCCGGATCGACTTCCCCCTCCAAACCTTGCAGGACATTTTCCGTGTCTCTGATCCGGCGCCTGTCTGTTTCGAGTTGAGTCTGCAAGGCCGCCTGGGCAATCATCCCGGTCCGACCGCGCAACCGTTCTGCAAACCGTCTCAGAATAAGCAGACTGTTTTTCTTTCTGAGTCGAATGACAGCGCGAACGCCTTCTTCACCTCTCATCCGCTCACCGTTGAAAACAGTATTGCTTGCCGGTTTCAATCCTGCATCAGACAAATTTGTCAGCGGAACTGCCTGCCCACCTCCGCTAATCGGATTGCCTATCCTGTATTTACCACGCGTCCTTACTTTCTTCTTACCCGCTTCAACGGGTTCGGCGTGATCATAGAACAGCGTCACCAGAACACCCACAACCGGGGCGAACCAACACGTCAACGCGCAACTGACTGCCATCATTGATCGAGACGATTTCGGTGAGTCTTTCACCGGATGCAAAGCCCCCCTCAGCCCTGCTCCAATACATACGAGAATATGTAACATGAGAGACGTCGACAGGTGATCCGAGCCATCGATCATCAGTTTCCCCGCAGCCGCTGAATCGATGCAAACGAGGACGATCACAAAGATGCTGTTCACCACTCCATTCATGCCACTTCTTCCCCGCTCTCCCTCTCTTTTTGAGGGAATATATCGACGTTGGCAAACAGCTCATCATAAAAACCGAGTGCCCGGAAGAGTTCCTCACTGATCTCCATGATTCCATAGTCCAGCTCCAAAAGAGGTAATTTCTGCAGAATCATGGACGCATAGTCCTCCGCTGTTTCATCCGATCCGAGAGGAACGAGAAGACTGAAAATATAATTATCCTCAACGGTCACGATTCCGGCAGCATCGTAGCGGCCTTTGGAGCGAACGAGGACCTCGGCAAATTCACGCAATTCGTCTTCGGTAGCCTCCGGATCCGGGGAAAAGAGAATCACTCTGGATTCCATTTTCAAATGCCTCGCCATTTTTGCCGCCTGGGTCAGGTAGGTAGCAAAAACTCGAGCCCCGTGAATGTCCTCGACGCCGATGTCGGTAAAATCCGGTTCCAGAGAATCCCGGCATCGATTTTCAAACCACCCGAAGGCAGACTCAATCCGCCAAAAACCTTCCCACGAAATCGAATCAAACTCCATCCGGTGAATCACCAGCAATCGCGTCACTTTTCCATCCAGATCCCGGTTGGGAATGATCGCGAGGATTCCTTCGTCCTGAAGATCAGGAACGCCAATCGCCAGAGGATCCCATAAACCCGCTTGAGTCACCATCTTTTTCGACTCCACCGCAGCCTGGCACATGGGCGATTGATTTGGATCCAATAAAGAGGGCAAAGACTCGGAATCTTTCACCGCCGCTTCCTTTTTGAACGCCCCCTTTTTTTCCAATTCGAATATTCCCGCTGATATCACTCCGCAATGAGTTGCGATCAGATTGAGAAAACGTTCGTTAAGCCGTTCCGGAGAAGTCGCGTTGAACAAATGTTGCAAACCGTCAACAATTCCCGCCAGTTCAATTCCGTGTCCTACGAGTGCCGCTTTCAGTTCACGCTCGTTCTGCTGATATATCGCCAGGGTATCGACAAAATCTTTCAAGCCCGCTTTGGCTACGATTAAATTACTCCGAATGCCCTTTACTCTTCTCGAATACAAGTTCCTGATAAATCCGGTGACTACCCCGGCCATGAGGAAACTCCAGAGAAAATAGGCCCCTTCTGCAACCATGTATTCCAGAGGACCAAAACCTGTGGCGAGAAAATGGCCCACCAGAATCACCGTGATCACAAACAGCGCTGTGAAGACTCCCCCACGATAACCGAACCGAAACCCGAAATAGCAGGGAACGAGCACCCAGGGACTCGGATTGATTTCGCCCCAACCAAGGTCCGAAGGAGAAACAAGAATATTGACACCAAGAAGTACCGCCGCAATTACGAAGAATTGCATAAAGCCAATCTTCCGATTGCTTAGGGCGCGGGGACCTTTGTCCTCCACCAGCAATGTCGGTTCTTCTTCTGTCATCCTGAATTATGAGGGGCGAAATGAAAATAAACATTACACCACATGAGATTATTTCTCCCGCTCACAAATTATCAAGATCAATTAACCGCTTTTCCAACAATAACTGAGCGATCTCCGCCTGTTTTCAGGTGCTTGACCATCTGAAAACCAGAACCTTGCATGAATTCGCCCATTTCTTTAACTGAATAGCAACGCCCCTGAGTCGAATGAGCAAGGATACAGGAATATTCCGCAACTGGCAGTGGACCGGATTTTTCGTCATTCAAGAATGTCTCATGAATCAAAATAATCCCCCCGTTTTCGATCGACTCACGAGAACGACGGAGTAGATTCAGAACCACCGGCACATCCCAGTCATGCATCACATTGGAAAAAAGATGGACCGGGCAGTCGGACGGCCAGGAATCGGCAAACATATCCCCTGTTGTGACATTCACCCGGGCACTGAGGCCCCGTTCTTCAATCTTGCGCCGGGCAATCCCGTCGACGGGTGCCTGCTCCAGAACCGTCGCATTCAGATGGGGAAAATTCGCAGCCAACGCACAGGCGTAAACACCGGATCCACCTCCCACATCAAGAAGCCGTTCCGTATCTGAAAGCCAGGGACTCACCTTGTCCGCCAGTTTTTTACCCAGGTAAACCCCGCGGCAATCCATTGCCTCCGTAAATGGAATCGCAAAATCCTCCTGCAACATTGCGCCATGCCAGTCGTCTTCAGCGCTTTCGTGCCCGCTCCAATGGGCTGGTTTGCCTGAAGCTAGAACCCGCACAAAGTCTTTCACCACCGGCCGGTCTTTGAGCGATTCGTAATATCCGGATAGATTCCAGGGAGAATCGCTGCACAAATGTTCAAGGGCAGACTGCGTTGCGACCGTATTCCCGTCAGCTCGCTCCTCTACAAAACCATTGCAACGCATCAGGGTCAGCAGCACATCGGCCGGTCGCTCTGCCCAGCCGAAATGTGCGCACACTTCCTCCAGGGTCGAAGGATTCCCCTGCAGCCAGGTAAAAAAATCAAACTCGGCAATAGCTGCCGTGAGAAGATCCACCGCGTAAATTCCGTCGCGGTAGCGAAGAATATTAGTGGGATCGGTTTGTGGAAGAATATCGAGACCTGTTTTCATCACGGATTAGCCTGAATTCATCAAACGCGATGAGATTGGAAGTGGCAAGCCTTTCATCAAAACCGGCTTCGAGTGATTACATTTGCAGAAGGTTTTTCGCAGCATCTGCAATGCTCTGCCAAGTCGGGCGGTGAGTTTTCCACAAATTCGGATGATAAGGAATCGGCGTGTCCCTGGAATTGTGACGTTTAGGAGGAGCGTCCAGCAAATGAAACCCCTCGGAAACCACCCGGGAAACCACCTCGGCACAAAGTCCACCCCAGGGGAAACTTTCACCGACACAAAGAAGCCGGCCGGTTCGGGCAACCGATCCCAAAATGGTATCCGTATCGATTGGCTTGGCTGAACGGAGATCCACAACCTCCAGTTCCCACCCCTCTTCAGAAAGTTTTCGGGCCGCTTTGAGTGCCTCATGCACCATTGCGCTGTAGGCAACCACTGTGGCATGCCTTCCCTCCCGGGCGATGCGGGCTTTTCCCAATGGTAAATTATCTTCAGGAAGTTTGTCCGCCTTCAGATGATAATATAGAAATTTGTGCTCACAGAAAATAACGGGGTCATCAATCGCCACCGCTTCCAGGAGCATGGAATACGCATCTTCCACCGTCGCCGGAGTCATGACGATCAGGCCGGGATAGTGGGAGTAGATTGACTCCAGATTCTGACTGTGGAAAGGCCCGCTCCCTTCTGTCCCACCGGAGGGTAGACGCACCGTAATGGGACAGGGAACTCCCGTCCGCCAATAGTGAGTCGCCGCCTGATTGACGATCTGATTGAAAGCGACTGAAGAAAAGTCAGCAAACTGCATTTCAATAATCGGCCGCATCCCGCTGATCGCAGCTCCGATGGCAGAGCCGATCATCGCATCCTCTGAGATCGGAGAATCCAGAACCCGGCCGGGATACTTTTCTGCCAAACCTCTGGTCGCTTTAAAAGCACCACCAAACCCCGCTACATCCTGTCCGTAGATGTAGACGGAGTCGTCACTTGCCAGCGCCTTTGATTGCGCTTCTCGGATTGCTTCCAGATAAGTGATTGCCATTGGCTCAAGCTTGTCGCGTGGCCATTTTGCCGCACGATCACCATTTCGCAAGCCTAAGTAGCCTTAAGCAATCTCGCTCAACTTCACCGGACGCCCTTCTTCAACCGATTTATCGCAGGCAAAAAGGACGCGAAAAGTTTCGTAAGCCGTATTAATACTGGTCCGGGGCATGTCTTCGCCTTTATCCGTTGAATCAAAAAAGGATTGGAACTGCGCCTGATACGGATGGTCTGAAACATCGCCTGAATCCGCCATCGCCATGGGCAAGTCGGTCCATTTCTTGTCGCGAAGACTGAACTTGTTGGAGTAAATTTTATTGTCGAGCAGGCTCCCCTCGCTCCCGGTAAGCTGGGTGTGGAAGTAATAAGGCTGAAAGCAATCGATCACCGAAGCCACTTTTCCCACCGAGCCATTGGCAAATTTCAAAATCGAAACCGTGGTCGTAGCATATTCGTATTTCTGAAAAATCTCGTGTTTCGAAGTCGTGCTGTAGCTGGTCACTTCCTCCACGTCCGATCCCATGCAAAGTAGCAAAGCATCGAGAGCATGACACCCCGCCGAGAGGAGACTGCTGCCTCCGTTTTCCCGGGTCGTGTTCCAGCGATACTGACCATACCAGGGGCCGATGCCGTGATAGTAATCAACTTCCCCGTAGTGGATATCGCCAATTAAGCCTTCTTCGATCAATGCCGTCGTAGTGAGAAACTGGCTGATATGACGGATCTCGAAACAGACACAGGCCTTCACCCCGTTGGCATCAACCGCTTCTTTAATCGCCTTGCAGTCTTCCCAGCTCAGAGCCATCGGCTTTTCGAGAATGATATGCTTGCCGGCATTTGCCGCAGCGACCGCCTGCTCCCGGTGCTGATTGGGATAACTGGTGATCGAAACAACATCAATGTCGGCATTGTTAATCATGTCGTTCACATCCGTGTAGCACCTGATCTCACTGCCATGAGCCTCCGAAACCTCAGCATCGTCCAGGCTGCGCGAAGAAAAGACCGCTGTGACCGTCCCCTGCTCAGTGCCGTTAATTGCGTCCGCGTGAGCTGTCGCAGCCCAGCCATATCCGATAATGCCAACTTTGTATGCCATGCTCTGATTCAAGGATCTTCCGCCGTCCGGGGCAATGGAAAAATTCTCCGCGATCAATGAAAATTGGGAGTAATCCCGTCACTTTGCATTCAAACGTTAAATACGTGTCATAAAGATCTGGCATTTTTTTCATTTTCCCGTCACATTTCGATGCATTAATCCCGATAGATAACGTGTCAGCTATAATCAAAGCCTTAGAGACATCGCTCGAAAGCGATGCGGAAAACTGGGAAACCCGTCTGGCTCTCATCGAGACGTGGCTTCAAGAAGAAAATCATGAGAAAGCTGTCGAAGTCCTCAGTGGTGCAACGTCACTGCCGGGCGATGATGTCGGACTGGTTCAGGCTGCCCGGGCTTATGCTCTGGTAGGTGCGACCGATCAGGCGCGCGACATTTGTCATTCAGTTCTGGAAATCAATCCGGAAAACGTTGATGCCAAAGCGTATATCGCAGCACTCGCCAGCCATGCCGACGAGGTCGCTGAAGAAGAGGAGGAGGAAGATATTCCGATCGCAAAAGCCGTCGAAGCATCTAAGACTCCAGCGCCAGCACCGGCTCCAACAACCGCTTCTCAAGCGGTGATGCCAGTGGCAATGTCGGATCCTGAATCCGCTCCCGTTGCTTCTATTGCTCCCTTGAAACCGGATTTGGTTGAAGCGACAGATCCGTCCAAGGTGACTGCCGTTCCCACAGCAAACCTTCTTCAGGCCCGGCCTGATCCCACTCCCCAGGCGGCCCCTGCGCCGGAAGTGGTGAAGCAAATCGATGCGGCAGAATTTGACGAAGAAGCAGCAGCCGAGCTGGATCGGATTCACGCGGCGGAGGAAGAGTCCAAACGGATCAACCTGGCTCGAATCAAACGCGATAAGTTCAATGCGGTTGCCATCGCAGTGCTGATCAATGCCTCGATTATCGCATCCATGATGCTGGTCGTGACCAAGATTCCGCCAAATGTCCCACCCCAAATTGTCGCCTCGACGATGAATGAGGAACAGTCGGAAGACATTCAGACGGAAACGATGAAACGCCCGACTCAAACGGCTTCTTCATCGGCGGCCGCGATGTCGAACATCGTGACTTCAAACGCAATGTCTGCTTTTGCCGTTTCCGATACCGAATTTGAAACGACATCTGACATTGGTTTTGCTGCCACTGGTCTCGACTTCACTCCATCAATGGACATGGGAGTTCCTTCTTCCAGCGATTCTAAAATGATGTTTGGTCAAAAAATGGAAGGTGACGTCCTCGGTGTGATTCTCGATGTCTCCGGTTCCATGGCGGAATACCTGCCCCACGTTGTTCGTGAGGTGGACAAAAACTTCAAAGACGCTCCCATCGTTTATGTTCGGGACGTCGTGATGCGGAAGCGGACGAAAGATCCGGACGTCAGGCTGATTATCGGCGAGGAAGTCAAACCCCGCTGGGAAGACAACGTAGTCTCCCCATACTGGTTCCTCTGGGGAGATCTCCCCCGGAAAGCACCTCAACGCTACGTCGATCGCCTTATTGAGACCTTCAAAGAGCGTCCCAATCAGTTTCTTTCCGCCCGCGGTCAAGGCGGAGATTTGATCACCTCAGCCATTGATTTCCTTGTGGAGCAAAAAATCGACTCACTCTACATTTTCTCTGACTTTGAGGATTTCGTGGACGAAGAGCTTGCTGCGGAAATCGGACAGAACCTCGGACGACGCAAAATTCGGACCTATGTTCAGCCGGCTGAGAAATCGACCGACAATCTCAAGATCATGACCAACAAGATCGCGAATAAAACGCGCGGTCGTCAGATGCCTACTCTGGTCTCTCTGTTCAGTGATGATGAAGATGTTCCAAAACCGATATTGCTGACCAAGCCGGAGGATCCAATGAAGAATTCTCCGTTTAAGTACGCATCAGTTCGTGACGAAATGGTCGGCAAAGAGTTCTATCATTTCAAGCCTTCCGCTTCGATGACGGAAATCACCCGCCTTTCCGAACCGGAGTTTGAAGCCGTCTTTTACGGTCCCCGTGCCAGAGCTGAAATCTTTCTGAAAGACGAAAACGGAGGCTTTATCCAAAACCCGATCACCTTCAGCTACCACAGTTGGAAGCGCGATCCGGAGAAAATGAAAGCGGACAAAGCGTACCGTGGACGTTCCCGGAAATTCCTTCGATTGGAAGAGGAGCCGACTTTCGATGGAAAAGAAATCATCTGGAAAATGGTCCTCGAAGACGAGATCAAATTCCGGGTCCATCTATACATCGGTCGTAAAGGAATGAATGCCACCTATGTCGCTGAGCCGCCCAAAGATGGTACTCCCGACAGTGCTCACATTTCTTTCCGGATTCCACGACTCGCCTATGAAAAGAGTGACCGATTCTTCGGCCAGGATCTTCCGGCAGAAGGACTTACCCTGGATGAAGTCCGGATGGGTGCCAAGTTGAACAAGGTTGTCTTCAACCTCCCACGTAAGGACCGTGATCGTTACAAAGCCTCCTGGGCATTGGACGGTTTTGAGCCCGGCTACAACACCCGGACTTTCGATCAATTGATCCGTGTGATGCCTCGCGGTATCCGTGATGTCGTGGTCACCGGCCCGTCCTTCGGACCTCGTGAATTTCACGCTCGCACTACCAGCAGTAAGATCCTTCTTACCGGTTGGGCAGGACGACGGGATATCGAACCCTGGGAAAGCTTTGCAGCTTCTCTGGTCCGCCCCGGCGACACCCGCGAGAAATTCACCAAGACCGAAGCGATCTCGATTGAGATTAAGTAAGGCTTCTTGTAGAAAAACTTAATAAGGCGGCTCCGAATGTGAAAGCATCGGAGCCGTTTTTTTGTCTACGCTGGTCAGCGAAGAATGGCGATTCTGCCGGGCCTTCAAAAAACGGGCTCCTAATCGTAGAATCGATTTTCAGTCGTTTCCCCTGCAGGAATCTTCAATCCAACTGCCATCTCAATCACTCAAGTGACTCCCCGGGCATTCTTCCGCACCCAGATCACATTGTTCGTGAGAATGCGGAATCCGCAGCGCTCACAGTTTCGATGACTGGATGATGCGGGAACGACATCGGTGAACGCAAACTGGAGTCCTAGATCAATGACATCATTCAATCTCGTTGCCAGCAGAGAGGCGTGAACTCCCTGACGGCGATACTCAGGAATAGTATACATGTTCGCAAAAAAGGCAGCATGCTCCGACACATACATGGTCGCCCATCCCGTGGGTTTCCCGTCATCCTCATAGGAGGCGTAACACCGAAAAGTATCGTTGCAGTAGAAGGACCGCTTCAAATTGCGTTTCTCGTCAGAGAATTCCACGCCGCTCAAGCCCAGCAAAT
This sequence comes from uncultured Verrucomicrobiales bacterium, assembly GCA_913058215.1. Taxonomy (GTDB): domain Bacteria; phylum Verrucomicrobiota; class Verrucomicrobiia; order Verrucomicrobiales; family DEV007; genus Arctic95D-9. Next base: position 5,160 of record CAJXQE010000036.1, on the reverse strand, counting down.
CGAAAAAATGATCCGCATCATCCGGTTCCAGCAATCTGACGTACTCCTTTACCTCCCTTGATTCTTTCGGCTCTTGCGCCAGATAACAAAGACTGTCCCCGGGAATGAACCCGGCATTCAACAGAGTCATCGCGTTGATCCCTGTCTGTTGCGGGATCAAGACTTCAACTGCCTGAACCGCATCTGGCAATTGCTCCACCGTCTCGCCCACAGATTCCAGCTCCGGGGAAAGAACGGCACGATTAAAATACGGAATACCCGGCCTGTGAGGATCGAGTAGACAGGGGGAATCCTCAATCGTGGACAACTCAATTCCATCGATCAACTGCCCCGTTCGGGACGCATTGAAATGGGCATACTCGATTTCTGACTGAACCAGGAGTCGATACTTGTCGGCCATTCCGGCGCTCTCTTTTGTTGACGAAGAAGTGCTCATGGGATTTTCACCACGATATCCCGAAATTCCGGAGATGTCTCAGCCCGTCCGGGGCGTGCTCAGTTCAGTCAAACCGACCGTCACTGTCGCCGATCTCAAATGACATTCCGACAAAGCCTCCGCCCGAAAACTCGCCACCCAGACGTGGAACGGTTTCGCAATCGGGAAAAAGAAGAGGTTTGCCACCTGCACTGTCTCGACGCCAGAACCACATCACGGCCCAACCGATCAACCCTGCAATCAGGACGATTGCGAGAAGCACAATCGACTTTGCTGCCATTTGCACCCACTTGGTCGAGCCACCCTCGGGAAAAAGCCCCGGAGCATCTTCACGCAAAACAGTGGGAGCACCGGAGACAGATTTTCCAGCTTCGGCCACAGCAGTTCCATCCGACGCAGTATTCTTATCCGTAAGCTGGCGTTCCAGAAGACGAGTGAGCCAATAGAGCTGAATACTCAGTTCGACCGCCATCTTTTCTACCTGATCAGGTGCATTTTCTGTAGCAGCACCCTCCCTCAAACAATTCTGCATGATCCGATCGAAAACCGTCTTCTCAAATGCTGCGGTTACGGAGGTGTTGTAAACCAATTGGGTCAACTCAGGTCTCTCCCGATGATAGATCATCAACACAGAAGGATTCTCTCCAAACCAATTCCCGTGAAGCTTCTCCAGGGAAATATCAGCCGGCACTTTCTGAGTGTCGCCCATCACCATAACGAAAATATGAAAGTTCGATTCGTCGGAATGAAATTCAAGAAACCGACGCAAATCATTCGACTTCTGCTCCGTCAGGAGTCCCTGAGGATCAAGGAGAAAGTCTACAGGGGCCAGGGAGAAATACTGTTCCCGAAGACGTCCTTCGATCGGGGGTAAAACTTCAACAATCTCCTCTTCCGGCATCGCTGCCTCCGTCGGTAATTCCTCTTCCTTTGTCGCATCGGCAGCAATTTCCTCGCCGTCTTTATTCTCGCTATTGCCCTCCCGGCCAATCTCACCAGTCACCGGTGTTCCGTTCGCCAACTTTCCACCTGCTTTTTTCTCTCCGTTCGCAGGAGTCTCCTCCTCTTTCGATTGCTCATCAGCGTTCGGAATCAGTCCGGAAGGCCACAGACCACCCCCGAGGGAATATTCCGAAGCTTCCTTGGGCGCATTCCATTCCGGCAGCTCCACATTGACTCCGAGGCAGACCCCTGGCGCCAACATCAGGACCGCTATGGCTCGAAACAATCTCATTCTCTTTCCTCGGGCGTCAGGCAAAAATCCTATTCCGCCACCACACTCTCTTCAACTACGTGCCTCTCAATTTGCGAGGAATCGAAAATCCGTGGCGAGACGTGCCGTGGAAGATCCAAAACATTTTTTTCTTTATCCCGGTATCGCATCTGCAATTGACTCAGGGAAAATTTCTTCATCTTTCTTGCTTTGCGACTGAGAACCCGCCCTACGCGCTTGAACAACTGACTCATGGCCGAACCGTATTCGCCATTCACGAGGTAAGGACGCGCAGTCATAAGGACGCGATAGGCTTCCTCTTCGTTCATCAGCATTTCCGCAAAATAACCAAGAGAGAGTCCAACCTGCTTGGTATTTACATCCATGATGACCATGACTGCATTGTCATTGGGACGGGCATATTCAGCACCCTTCACCTGGCCGTGATTGAGAAGCCAAAAACCCAGCTCACTAATTGTCAGCCCTTCAGGCAAAGTTCCCAGGTAAACACAGAAGAGCATTTGAGGGAACCGAAGCTCAAGACTGTCGAGCACTTCGTTCAATTTATCCCGGTCCTGCTTTCTCAGACAATGGGCTGCGTCGTGAACCCGGGACATTTGAACCTGGTTCTCGCCGTATTTCGCCATTGCTGCAATCGCGGAGTAACCACATGAGTAGCAGCTCTCTGCTTCGTGGTCCACGGGGCGCATGCAACTCGGGCATTTCATGAGTAAAAAGGTGTTAAATGTGGTTCCTGCCTAAAATTCTAAGTATTACAATATTATTAACAAATGTTGATTACGTCAAGTAATTTGAAATACTTTTTAAAAGTATCTGCCGATTTTTGACGAAATACGGCCATCAAGAAGAGAATTCTCTTCTTGATAAGGAAATTTTAGCGATCGAACCCTCTTAGGTGATCGATTTTACCCTGTTGAATTCCAGTGAGTTGCGAACGCAATAGATGACGCACCTCAACTCCGGTCGTCTCCAATGATCTTTCCGTCCTGCAAATGAATCCGGCGGTCGACTCGATCAAGGAGACGATCATCGTGAGTGGAAAATACGAAGGCAGCATCGCGCTCCGAGTTAATTTTCCTCATCAAATCGATAATCAGATTAGCATTTCGCGTGTCGAGATTCGCCGTTGGCTCATCCGCAATAACGAGATGAGGATCGGTGACGAGAGCCCTCGCAATTGCCACCCGCTGTTGTTGCCCACCGCTCATTTTTGAAGGACGATGATCTCTTCTGTCACTCAATTCCACCTCTTCGAGCAGTATTCCCGCTCGATCCGCAGCCTCCTTCTTACTGACTCCCTGCACCTGAAGAGGAAGCATCACGTTCTCGAGCGCACTGAGAACTGGAACCAGATTAAAATTCTGGAAAACAAAACCTATCGACTCGTTTCGCAGTTCGCTTAGCTGAGCGTCTGAAAGCGTTTCCGCAGGAGTTTCCTTGACGATCACTTGCCCCGAAGTGGGAGAGTCCAGCAGGCCAACCAGATTGCAAAGAGTTGATTTCCCTGAGCCGGAAGGTCCCCACACTGCGATGAACTCCGAGGCTTCGATAACGATATCCACATCTTGAAGCGCGTTCACTTCGACGTCTCCGAAGTGGTAAGTCTTTCTCAATTTGCGAGTTTCAACAATTTTCATTTAAAAGAGACGGAAGAATTAACTATTTTAAAACTTGAAGTATCAACGGACGGGAACACTATCTTGCAGACGTTCAATGATCGAGTGGTTTTTCAAGATAATTTGGGGAATTTGGCTTCTGATGATATTCTTCGCCGCCTGTCGGGTGTTCGGATTTCTCGGAGCCAGAAGACGTCAGCTGAAACGCTGGGGCGACGGTTCTGCAAACCAGAAGCAGGTAGCACTCATCGTTGCCGTAAAGGGAATCGACGCCAAATCAACGGCTAGATTCTTCGATTCCATATTTACCCAGAACTATTCCTCCTATCGGACGATTATTTGTTTCGAAGACTGGAATGATCCCATTGCCCGCTGGCTTTGTGAGCAAATGGACCTCAGCGAGAAGCAACCGGTTTGGACGAATCCCCTGCCGAACGATGGACTCCAGACTGTGACACTCGTAGCAGCCGGCCCCACAATCCACGAGGGCCAGAAAGTCCACAATCAGATAGCCGCTTTTCAGCAACTCACTCCGGACGATAAGGTGATTGTTTTTGCTGATGCAGATATTCTCTGCGAAAACCACTGGCTGGCTTCGCTGACGGCTCCGATCAACCAGGGCGACTACGAAATTGCATCAACCTATCGCTGGCTGGTTCCGAAGCGCCCTACTCTGGCCAATCAGTTTGCGAGTGTCATCAATGCATCCATCACCACCCAAGGAGGTTCGGACAAAACCAACGTGCTCTGGGGCGGCTCAATGGCAATCTCGCAAGGTGCGTTCAACGATATCGATGTCCCGACTCTCTTTGCCGGATCATTGAATGACGATCTCCGCTTGGCGAAAGCCGCACGAAGTAAGAATTACAAAATCACCTTTGTTCGTGATCTTGTTCTTCCAACAATGGTCGATTTTACCTGGCCTGGCTTTCTCGAATTTGCCCGACGCCAATATACTCAGGTCAGAATTTTTTCCCCTATCCTCTATCGGACTTGGAATTCCATCCTGCTGTTTTACATTCTTGGTCTGGCTCTCGCTATCGTCGGAGTTGTCTATGAAGTGTTCTGGGCCTGGATTCCAATTGCAGGAGCCTATGTGATCGATCAGTTCCGGGCCATCGCCCGTCAACGGGTCTATACAACCCTTTTCCAAAACGAAGGCATTCGACGGAAACTGGGAGGAACTGCGTGGCTCGAACACATGCTGACACCCGTCTGGATGTTGTTGCATTGGCTTATCGTTGTGAGCACCTGGTATAAAGACAGGATCAAGTGGGCCGGGATCAAATACCGAATCATTTCCCCTTCCCAGACCAGAGTCCTGGACCGGGCCGAAGAGTCAATGCTTATGCCTAGCGGAATTCCTAATCTGGAAATCTATAATCGGACTCCCCATGGCGGAACACGGCCGATTCAACCGCTTAAAGAATTTGCTCCGGAAGAGACAGAGTCTGTAGCCGAAGAAATTTCCAAAGGTCAGAAATCGGAAAAGGTCTCAAACTCCGATGAGCCTCTCGAATCCAGCGAAATTGAGACAGAGGCAATCAGTGAGTCAATTGAGGAGACCACGGAGGCGGAAGAAGCACCAAGCGAAGTCGCGAGCGAATCAGCGGAGCCTGATTCCTACGAAGCACTGGCAGCGAAATACTGGACACCCGGCAAAGAAGAGACAGAGGAATTGGCTGAGGAGGAAGTGCCGATTCCTTTAGGTTCAACAGATCCCCCGGCAAAAGTCATCACGGAAGCGATTCCTTTACCTCCGACCGATACATCCGCCGCCGAAACAAAAACGGAAGATACTTCTGCCATTGAGCAGGACGAGCAGGACGAGCAGGACGAGCAGGACGAGCAGGACGAGCAGGACGAGCAGGACG
>CAJXQE010000035.1 GCA_913058215.1 uncultured Verrucomicrobiales bacterium | reverse complement strand
TGCGGATATCCACCCCCTGCTCCAGCAAATGCGTCGCGAAACTATGCCGCAGGGTGTGAGAACTACCGTCTTTCTGTATTCCGCGCTGGCGAAGAGCGACCCGGGTCCAGTCCTGCAGTAATTTCTCGTGAAGATGAATTGGGCAAGTGAGGGCCGGGGCAGTTTGCAGATACCAACGCGAATTGCGGTAGCGGTAACTCAAGCCCTCTCCTTTTGTCCGAATCTGCTTCATATAGATTGCATACTGTAATTATGAACATCTATTAAATCAAGCGGAATTCAGCGAAATGATTGAGCTGTTTCCCGGGCTTTCGAATGGAGGAGGAAACGGGATCGAACTCTTTGATCAATCTTTGACGCTTGTCCCTGATCACGTATCGCCCTTTTGAAACCTTGACTAACATTGCCCCCTTCCTATAGTTTTCAAATTATGTCTGATTTCTTCAAGTCCCGATCGTGGGTAGTTGCTTTTGCAAGCCTCACACTTCTCTTTTCTTTTACTTCTGCGAAAGCGGCTCCGGAGAACAATGAATTTCTTGATGCAACTCGTTTGAGCGGCTCCTTTGTGCAAATCGAGGGAACAACCGTTGAAGCCGATGAAGAAGCGGGGGAACCGGATATCTTCACCAGTTACCTCGGGAGAGAAGGAAGCGTTTGGTATCGATGGGTATCACCCAGCAGGCGTGGAAAGTTGACCCTTGCTCTGGAAGTCTTCAGGAGCAACAACGGAGCCGTATTTGGCTTCAATCACGGGATAGACCTCTACATGAGTAGTAATGACTCCATTTTCGATTTGTATTATCTCAATGGAGGTTCTGTGACCGGAGGAGAGATTGGCAGTGGAGTTTGGAATATTCCAGCGAACAAAGTCTTCTATGTTCGCATTGCGTATCTTGGAAACAGCGCGCCCTCTCATTTCGAGTTCACTCTCAATTTTTCACCAGACCCCAAAACCAGTCCGGCCTACTACAAAAGAGCCATCAGAAAAGCGAATTCAAAGCTTCGTATTGCTAAAAGAAAACGGAACAACCGGGCCATTCGCAAGCTTCGTAAGCAAATTAAGAACCTGAAACGTGCTCTACGTAGAGTGTAGCGGGCGGGCCTTTACATTTCGCTGGCTTTGTACTTTGTAGAAAGAAAGAGTTCCCCCTTAGCTCTTCAAATTAAGCCTTTGAGCTTTGAGAGGAATCGTTCTTCCGGCGAAGTTTCCACAGCCAGAAGAGTAAAACCGCGACCCACAGAATGGCCGCGTAGTTCAGGTGGCTAACCCGGACCTTGGGGATAAAGTCCACGGTGAGTCGCGTCGCTGCAGCAAAAGCAATCAGTGCCCATACCGCGTGGAACCACTTCAAAGGTGAAGTCAGCTGGTCATGGCGCCCGGCGTGTCCGAGAATCACACGAGTAGCGACGGTAATGATTAACAGCCCTGCTCCGCCGATAAACATGAGGTGGATCATTCCGGTGCGAAGCAGCGGGAAAAATGCGGCCAGCAGCCATCCGCCCGCGCTACACAGCAACACGCAGCGCAAGGCAAGCCCGAGACCATTCGTCCGCGTCACCCCGGCGAGACCGGGAACGGACACGGCAAGGTATAGCATTACAAGAGTTCCGCGCAGCACCATTCCGAGGCGCGGCGCCAGCCAGGCTTCGCAAGCGAAGGTGGCGATTAGAAGGATTCCGACAGCGAGCGATCCGGCAAACTGTCGGGTCCACCCGGCGGGTAAAGTGACACTGTCTTCGAAGTCGTGGGACGAACGCTTCCCGAAAAAACGGGGCAGCAGAAAGGGAGCGACCGCCAACACCGGCAACCAAATCAGCCCTTGAAAATACAGTAGCCGCAAGAAGGTAAAGAGCTGGAGCGAAAGATTACTGACAGGGATCAAACTCAATGCGATGCCTGCGAGACCAGCGGAGAGAAGACCGAGCGCAGCCATCGGCATCCCTGGCGGCGGAATATCCTTACGCTCGCGAAAGAACCTATAAAGCAAGCTCGCCAGCACACCGAGCAGCCACAAGCCTGCCATCAGGTCGGCTGCTGAAATGCGGAAAAGAACGAGAAAGGTCATCATCCCAAGCGCCATGAAAAAATGGACGAACAATTCCCAATGTCGCCACGGTGGAGACCCAAGTAGGCGCGGACCGGCAGTCCCTAGAAAACCTGTGATGAAGCATCCGCCGAAACCGAGAACCATCCAGCGAGCGTGCGCCTCGAGGGGATAGTAGGCAATCCATTCAAGAGAAAGAGCGGGCCACAGCAGTACGCCGAAGATGGAGGCGAGTACCCCGAGAGGAAAGAATACCCGAAAAGGTTCGTCTGCCCATTGCTCAATCTTTGCGGGTGAGTTCTTCATGAATTTCAGGATTCTACGAGGCTTCAAAGGACATCGCCGACTTATCCCGCAGTGGCCGGTCGAATCGAAGAGGCAAGGGAAGCCCTCACCCTACAATATTGCTGGAAATGGGAATTCCGTGAAAAAAAATTACACGAATTTGCAGCTAGGAAACGAATGACTCACGAACTGGACAAGTCGCGGCCTTCCTCCTCCTGAGTAGGGACGAAGCCAGCGCATCTCCCCTCTTCGCCTGAATCTCAACTACCCTTTGAACTGACCTACCAGATCCGTCATCGTCGCTTTGGCGTCGCCGTAGATCATGCGGGTGTTTTCGCGGAAGAAAAGGGTATTCACCAGTCCGGAGAAACCTGCGCCCTGTCCGCGCTTGAGAGCGAACACGGTGCGGGCCTGGTGGACGTTGATGATAGGCATTCCATAAATGGGACTGTTCTCATCTTCCAGGGCGGCGGGGTTCACCACGTCATTGGCTCCGATGACAATAGCGACATCGACGGTCTCCATCGTTGGATTGACGTCGTCCATTTCGCAAAGCTGCTCGTAGGGAACATCCGCTTCGGCGAGAAGAACATTCATGTGACCGGGCATACGACCGGCAACCGGGTGAATCGCGTAGCGAACTTCGGCACCGTTCTGCTCCAGGATCTCACCGAGTTCCTTCACAGCGTGTTGCGCCTGGGCAACGGCCATTCCGTAGCCGGGAACGAAGACAACCGACTGAGCGGCTTCGAGAACGTAAAAGGCATCCTGGGTCGAGAGAGGCTTCATTTCGCCCTCGACTTCTTGAGCTTTACCACCGGCAGCACCGAATCCTCCGAAGAGCACGTTGCCGAGCGTCCGGTTCATTGCTTTACACATGATAACCGTAAGGACGATTCCGGATGCTCCGACCAAACAACCGGCCACGATGAGCACATTGTTGAGAATAACGAAACCGGCAGCCGATGCAGCGATTCCGGAGAAACTGTTGAGGAAAGAAATCACCACCGGCATGTCGCCACCACCGATCGGGATCACACCGAGAATACCGAGAGTGAGCGCGAGTCCGATCACTGCGTAAATCGCCCAGCTCGAAACGGGGTTCATCACGAAGATGACGCCGCAAACGATAAGCGCGAGGAAGACGAGAGCATTGAGTATTTTCTGTCCCGGGAAGACCGTGGCAGATCCGCCCATTTTTCCGGAGAGCTTGAGATAAGCGATCAACGAACCGGTGAAAGTGATACCACCGACGAGAATTGCGAAGACGACGGCGGATCCAGTGAAGATCGGATTTTCTGCAGAACCGAAAGTAGGATCTTTCGCATATTCAGCCCAGCCGACTAGAAGCGAGGACAAACCACCGAAACCGTTGAACAGGGCAACCAACTCGGGCATTCCTGTCATCTGAACGCGCTTGGCAAGGATACCACCGATGGCGGCACCGAGGATGAGACCGGCAATGATCCAGGTGAAATCGAGGCCGTTGTTGAGCAGAGTTACAACAACAGCGAGCAGCATTCCGATTGCGGAAATCTGATTCCCACGACGGGCAGTGTCAGCCGAACTGAGCATCTTGATCCCGAAGATGAACAGGACCGAGGCGACGATGTAAGCAAGGTTAATGAAAATTTCCATGTCTTATCAGAAAGTGGTGGTGGTGGTTCTTGTAGTGGCGAACGAGGTCCGGATTATTTGCCCTTTTTCTTGAACATCCCGAGCATCCGGTCAGTGACCATGTATCCGCCGACCACATTGATGGTGGCGAGAACAAGCGCGGCAAATCCGAGCCATTTTCCAATGTCTCCTCCCACCGAGCCGGCTGCGATGATGGCGCCTACCATGGTGATTCCGGAAATCGCGTTGGATCCGGACATCAGCGGCGTGTGCAGCTGGCTTGGGACCCGCTGGATCAATTCAAAGCCAAGAAATGCGGCGATGACGAAAACGAAGATTAAGAGAATGAGTTCCATTTTTTCAGAAGTGGAGAATTGAGAATAAAGTAGAGAAGAATTTTTCGATTGGACCCTGTCGGGCGTTCGGTTTGACCCTCCCGGGGTCCGTCAGTCTTTGAATCGTTCGTGAACGACTTCGCCACCGTGGGTGATAACACAGCCGCTTTGAATTTCGTCTTCGAGATCGATCTTCATTTCGCCGGCTTCCTTGTCCCAGAAATGTTCGATCATGTTGGCGAAGTTGGACGCGAGCACTTGAGTAGCGTGTTTGGAGACCTGACCCTCGAAGTTGCCGGTTCCGATGATGGTGACTCCATTGTCGGTCACTTTCTCTTTACCGAGCTCAGTCCCCTCGACGTTCCCGCCGGTGTCAGCCGCGAGGTCAACAATGACGGATCCGTTTTGCATCTGATCGATGACGTCCTTTTTAATGAGAACAGGCGCAGGTCGTCCGAAAAGTTTGGCGGTCGTGATGACGATGTCGCTCTGGGAGCAGACTTTGCCCTGCTCGACGCGTTGTTTCTCCAACTGCTCCGGAGTGAGCTCTTTGGCGTAGCCCTGATCGGTTGCCCCGGTCTGGCCGAGGTCGATGCGGAGTGCTTTGGCGCCGAGTGATTCGGCCTGTTCGAGCGCTTCTTCGCGAGTGTCGAAAGCAGTAACACGAGCACCGAGACGTTTCGCAGTCGCGATAGCCTGAAGCCCGGCAACACCGACACCGATCACAAAAACTTTGGCGGGAGAAATCGTTCCGGCCGGAGTCATCATCATCGGAATAATGGAATTCATCCGGTTGGCAGCAGTCATCACGGCAACGTAACCCGCAAGGTTGGCCTGCGAGCTGATCGCATCCATTTTCTGCGCGAGTGTAGTCCGTGGAATCATTTCCAGGCTGATCGCAGTGGCTTTGGCTCCCGCGAATTTGCCGAGGATTTCTTTCTCGTTAAAAGGATCAAGAAAGCTGATGTGGATGGCGCCCTCTTTCAGTGCGGCAATCTCCTCATCCGACGGTTTGCGGACGCGAGCAACAATATCAGCCGAGCCGAGCAATCCGGCACGATCAGACGTGACGGCAGCACCGGCGTCTTCGTAATCCGAATCGCGATGATCGCTTTTTTCTCCGAGTCCGGATTCGATTACGACTTCAGCTCCGAGCCCGATCAGTTTTTTTACTGCGGTCGGATCGAGCGAAGCCCGTGTTTCGATAGGATCAGTTTCCCTGGGCGCAAAAATCTTCATGCCAAATATGGTTCCCCTTTCGTGTGAAAGGGTCGCTATATTAGCCAGACTTGCCTCAGTGTCGAATGGATTTCTGTATCCCGCGCCGGCCGATCTGTGTCCAGTCGCCTAAATCCCGTAATCGAGAATCCCTTGAAGCAGGTCCCTGTAGGCGAGCCCTACTCTGATTATCATGCCTGCTACAATTAACAACACGAGCCAGTAGAAAAGGCGCGGCGTCCATTCCGCGAGGCTGTCCATCGCTTCTCCAGCCGACTCCGAATAAAAATTCCCCCATTGCCGCATTTCGACGTCAAGAAGACCCGATTCCTCGGCTGCTGCGACCCCCCGGTTGAAGTCATCGGGAAACGCGGAGGGATGGGAAAACATCGCTTCGGTGAGATTTTGTCCCTGTTCGATCTGTCTTGCCCCGGAATTTGAAGCACTGTGAAGGACTCCACTGCCGGATGCCTTTCCCGATCCTGCGAGCGAATCGCTCATTTTGAGACCAGCCATCAGGAAGATTTCGAAAACCCGGCAGAATCTCTCCATCGCCACGTATTTTCGCGCCTTGCCAAGGATGGGAACCAAATTAAAAAGGCGGTCGAGAAAAACCGAGTTCTTCGCCATTTTTGCCAGGACAAAGCCGAGGATCAAAAGCACCACAGTACACAAATAAATCTGCAGAACCCAGCTGCCTGAATCCATCAAGGCCTCGCCAAGCGGGCGCACCCCGCCTCCGGGAACAAATCTCTTCAACATCGCCGAGGCAAAAACTGTCAGCGGCAGAGCGAGGTGAACCAACACAATCGGATAGGTCATCCCTTTGCGAATATTCCGCATCGTCGAATGCATCCGTCGAAAATACTCAGCGAGATGAGCGAAGCCTTTTTCCAGCATTCCTCCTGTTTCAGCGGCGGTAATCACTTCCCGCTCCAGATTTGAAACGACCATCCCTGCGCGACTCATGGACTTGCCGATCGACTCGCCCTGCTTCAAGCCCTCCAGCATTCCGAGATAGATTTTTCGCTCAGCCGCCGGCACCCGTGGCTGACTGAGAAGTGACTCGCAGGCCTTGTCCATTCCCATTCCCGAGCGGGCATATTTTTCCAAATTGGAATACACCTGACCTTTGGCTTTGGAACTCAAACGCGACATCCGCTTACCCTTGCACCGGATCACAGCGAAGGAAAAGGCGAAAAAGGCGCGGACGTCGGTAGGGCTCGCATCTTGACGGTCTTGCGATCCGGCGATACAGAAGGATAGCGAGCTCACGCCGCCCCCTTCTATGGAGACCCTGACAGACACCCAGAATCAACCCGATTCCCGCAATCTGGCGATCGATCGCGTCGGAGTTAAAGCGCTTCGCTATCCGGTGAAAATCCGCGACAAGGAGAATGCGGAGCAAAGCACGGTTGCAACCGTTTCAATGGCGGTGGATTTGCCGAAGGAATACAAAGGCACTCACATGAGCCGCTTTGTAGAGGTGCTGAATTCGCACGGCCCGGTCCTGGATGTTCATTCGATCTCTGCCATTCCAAAGGAGTTGCTCGATCGGCTCGATGCCCAGCGGGCCCATGTAGAATTTCGTTTCCCGTTTTTCCTAAAGAAGGCTGCGCCCGTCACCGGGAAGGAAGGAATGATTGATTACGAAGTCATTTTCGATATCGACACTACCAGCGAAGAAACGGATTTCGAGGTGACAGTGCTGGTGCCGGTGACGACACTTTGCCCCTGCTCAAAAGCGATCAGCGCGCGCGGGGCTCATAATCAGCGGGGGATAGTCACCTTTTCTGTGAAATTTTCCAAGGACCCCATCTGGGTGGAGGACTTGATCCGCCTCGTTGAGAGTTGCGCGAGTTGTGAGCTTTATAGCGTGCTGAAGCGGCCGGACGAAAAGCACGTTACCGAGGAAGCTTATGATAACCCTGTCTTTGTCGAAGACCTCGTGCGCAATGTCGCTGCGGCTTCAGACAAACAGGAAAGCATCGCCTGGTATCGCGTCGAAGCCGAGAATTTTGAGTCTATTCACAATCACAATGCCTATGCGGTGATTGAGAAAGCGGGGGATTAAACCCAAGCCGCTGGCGCGGTAGATTTTCAAAGGCAGGCGGAGCGCCAGCCCTACAGTTTTTGGTTCCTTGGTTGGGCGGGTGCTGCGGATGAGGTAGAAGAAGATGCCAATCTTCTTTCGATTTACGCCACGCCACCCAATTCCTTAATCGGTTTCCCGAAAGGCAAAATCTGCATGGGCAGACCTTCGTGATTGGTGAGGTAAGCAGTGTGATCAATTCCCAAATGCTGATAGACCGATGCCCAGAGATCGTTCGGGGTCATGATCCGTTCGATGGGATGCTCGCCTTTGGAATTCGTCGCGCCGATCACCTGCCCCATATTCATTCCGCCACCGGAAACGAGAATAGACATCGCCTTCGGCCAGTGATCCCGACCGGGCTGCATGACTCCTGACTTGGTTCCGCGACGCTCCGAAATTTTTGGCGTATGACCAAAATCGCTGCCGACAACCAGCAGTGTTTTCTTATCGAGACCGCGCTGATACAAATCCTCGATCAAGGCCGTCAGAGCCTGATCATAAACCGGTGCGCGCCATTTGGTGTCTTCGAAAATATGACAGTTCACCGCGTGAGAATCCCAATTGTAGGCGCAGTTTTTCGGAGTGGGTGTTCCGGGAAATGGATTTTCCCACACCATCGTAACGAAACGACTGCCGGCTTCGACGAGTCGACGCCCCATCAGGGCCCGCTGACCGTAGGCATGCATTCCGTAGCGCTCGCGGGTCTGTTTTGATTCTTTGCTGAGGTCGAAGGCATCGCGCACTCTATCGCTCATCAACATTTCGAGCGCCTGACGATTGAAGGAATCCATCGCGTCCATCGCTCCGCTCTTGTCGACGTCGCGTTTAAATTTGTCCATCCCCTCAAGCATGGAAAGCCGGTCATCGATCCGGGTTTCCATCTCCTTTTTCACTCCGATGTTCTGCACTTTGAAGTCGGCGGCGCTCGGATTCCCCGTGACCATGAAAGGAGTATTCGCTGCGCCGAGATAAGCGGGCCCCATCGCAAAGGTATCGATACCTGCGCGACCACTGTCGACTTCGGCAACACAAACCGGCATATCCAGCTTGCTCGAATTTTCGCTGAACACTTTTTTGACGATACTGGAAACCGCCGGCGCATCGTTAACCGTCCCGGTCGGAGTCTTCGGCGGACGGCCGGTCATCATGCGTTTGTGAGCGCCGCCATGATCAGCGAACTCGTGATGAATGGAACGAATGATGGAAAATTTGTCGGCAATTTTGGTATGAAGCGGCAGCAGTTCGCAGACATCGATCCCGGGAACATTGGTCTTCACCGGACGGAAATCGCCACGGTATTCTGACGGAGCTTCCGGCTTCATATCGTAGGTTTCCATGTGCGGAAGACCACCGGGAAGCCAGATAAAAATAACGGAGGTGTCTTTGTCGACCAGCTGACTGGCACCTTCTTTCGCCTGGGCCTGATAGCGAAGAAAATCGCTCATGCCGAGACCGAGCACACTGAGCCCACCAACTTCAAGGAAGCTGCGACGTTTGATTGGCCCGGAACAGTTTCGGGAAAGAGGCGAATTCTTCATAGCAGTGCGCAAGAGATCGTTACGCAGTGAAGATAGGGTAGAACACCCCGCAGTGTCAGGGGCGGGATGAGGCTATGAAACCTATCCAACTTTGCCTCTTTCTCACCTTGTAGGGCGAGGGCTCCCCTTGCCTTCAAAATACGACTGCGAAGCAGCACTGTTCCCCAGCTCAAACCCGGAGATCAACTCGATTGTGAAATCGCCTCAAGCACGAACAGGCTTAGTGCCTTCTTTCACTTCCGGCTTCTCCTCTTTCTCCGGAGCTGCCGGCTTCTCTTTTTTTACGGGCTTTGGTCGCGCTTTTATTATCGCAGGCAATGCCTTATCAACAGCCTTCTTCACATCGGCAGCCGGGAGAGCATAAGTCTTAATCCGTCCGGCGCGGGCGATGTTGAATCCGACAAGTCTTCCGTCGAGATCAACGACGGGGCCACCGCAATATTCGGGCTCGATGGGAAGATCTGTTTGAATGACGGTTCCGTATCCCGAAACCCTTTTGCTGACGCCCGTTCCGAAGCGATTCATGCGGCCGTTGCGATCCGGCATGTTTCCACTTTCAATGGCACTCCGATCACCGAGTTTGATTTCTTTGCTGGCAGATTTTTCCCCACGCAGGTATTCGATTTTCACCACTGAACCGGGAACCGTCCCACTGATGGCACGGATCAATTTCTCAGGGGTATCACAAACGGAGCCGTCAACTTTAGTGATGACATCGTTTTTTCTCACATCCGCTCTTTCAGCGCTACCCTTGGGCATCACCATGGTGACTTTTACGCCATTGTCGTGAGCCTCGGTTCCAATTCCGAGAAACCCTTTCTTGTGAGCCGACATCGTCCGCGCCTTCACACTGATCACCCCGATCGCCAGGGCATCCGGACCCGGGCCGGGAGCAGCAATGAAAGAACCGAGTGGCAGATCTTTTCTTACCTGTTCCCATTGGATCACTGGCAGTTTTTTATCTGTATCCAGCTCTAACAAAGCAATATCCAGATCTGCAAATGTCTTCACGACCTTCGCCGGGATATACTTTCCTTTGGCAATCAGCACGTTCAGCTTCTGATTGTTTTTGGTTTCGATCTCACTCGCCTTGGTAATCGCGTAGCCATCTTTATGGATGACGGTGCAGAGAGCTTTCCAATCATTTCCCCGAAAGACAGGATGAACCGCGTCGGAAGCCGCCGAGACTGAAGGATTGTAGGCATCGAGAACTTCCCGGAAAAACCCATCGTCAGTGAGAGACAGTTTTGCATCCGGATCGAAGGCCTCCGGTTTCGGCCGGGGAGCTTCCATAATCATGCGAAGAAGATCCACCATTTGCTCTTCGCTCAAGTTGTCTCCAAGGTTTTCCAGTAGACCTCCGAGTCGGGAATCATTTCCAAATTTTTCAATCTCATCGAGTCCAAACTGAAGCTCTCCCTTATCGAGTGATTCCTGCGCACGCTTGTTGAACTCCGCCTGGAGTTTTTCACCCTCGGCCTTTTCTTCGGGAGTGAGGTCGGGCCCTGGCTCTGCCTCATCTCTCTCCATACGAAAACGCCGCGAGCGAGGAGCACTGTGACCAAACTCACCCAGCTTTTTCGCCTGAGCCAAAGTAAGGCTGACACTGCGTTCTTCCTTCCCGTTCTTCACGGTCATGGCAATGGTTTCCCCGGCTGCCCGGTTTCCGATGTCATCCAGCAAAACGTCCTTGTCAGCGATGGTCTTGCCGGCAATTTTCATAATCCGATCGCCGGATTTCAGCCCCGCTTTCTGTGCCGGCGAAGCGGGAACAACGTCGATAATCAAAGCCCCTTTGCCGCGACGTGGATCACCGAGAACGGCACCCATCATAGGTCGATAGGGATTTTCTAGAAATCCTCCGACATGTTTGCCACCGAAGCGCTGACCTTTCAGCATCCTGTCCCACTCACGGGAGAAAACGCTGATTGGAACATGCCGGTTCTCCGCGAGACTGAACCCGATATTAGAATGGATCCCGATCAGTTTTCCATCCAGATCAAAAAGTGGTCCTCCCGAATCTCCACCGATGAGGGCACAATCGGAACTTAGAAAATTTTTGTCGTCATTCTTGATCACTCTTCCCAATCGAATAGGTGCAGTCCGATCTGCCTGAAATCCGCCGGCATGCCCAAGCCCGATACACCATTCGTTTTCCGTGAGCTTGGTGGAGTCCCCGATGTCAACGAATGGAAACTCGCGATCTCCCTGACCCGTGATTTGCAGCATGGCTGCGTCACGGGAGAAATCCATTCCCAAAATCTCGGCCGATGCCCGACTGCCATCATTAAAAATCACCGCCACTTTCTCTCCCATTTCAACGGCCACGTGGGCTGCTGTGAGAATCAAACCGCCTTTGTTGACGATCACCGCGCTTCCGGTTCCCATTCTTGGAACACGACCGTCAGGAATCAGTGAGACCACCGCAGGAAGAACATCAGCTGAAAGGTCCTGGATCTGAGACTCCGTTTTTCGGAGGGATTCAGGGGTGACTTTTTTCGGAGCTGCGCCTGTGAACGTTGCAGATACTGCAAACAGGGTGATGAGAAGGAAGAGTGCAATTCGATTCATGAGTGAGTTTGGTTGCTTGTCGCTTGGTTGAATGAGTAAAACCCGGGAGGGTGGCAGAGTTGTTGTCTAAATATAGCGTTGTGAAAAACTCCCCTTGTCTGAATAACAGAAACAAAGTGATTCCGCAGCCCTTGTTTGCGGACCGCGATAATGGCTGCGTTTCCGATTAGACTCCCCGAGAACTCCTGTTAAACACATGGATCGCATCACTCCATTCAAGGCATTTGCCTTCACATTCCTGATCGGCCTTCTCTGCCAATTCGTTTCCGCTGAGACTTTGACGATCACGGGACGCCCCGGCTTACCATACGTCGACCTGGTCGGTCCGGATGCCCGGCAGCAACTTGTCGTGATGTCACCTGAGGGACGCGACATCACTCGCGAAGTTACCTTTATCACTCAACCGGCGAACATTATCTCTATCGACGGAAATGGATTGATCACTCCTCAAGCAAACGGATCCGTTCAGGTGATCGCACAGAAAAAGCCGCCGACGGAAGGGGAAGCAGGGAAGACAGCGACCGCCCAAATCACCATCAAGGTATCTTCATTTGAAACTCCTCAGCCGATCAGTTTCCCCAACGATGTGGTTCCAATCCTGACAAGGAATCATTGCAACGCAGGTGCCTGTCACGCCAAGGCAGCCGGACAGAACGGATTCAGTCTTTCCCTCTTCGGCTACGAACCGAAAACAGATTTTGAAACACTGGTAAAGAATGCGCGGGGACGACGTGTTTCACCGACCGCTCCTGAAAACAGTCTTCTCGTCATGAAGGCAAGCGGGAACCTGCCTCATGGCGGCGGTGCCCGACTCGATCCGGCTTCAGAAGACTATCGCTTTCTCGTTCGCTGGATTGCGGAAGGCGTTCCCTACGGCCCTGAGAAAGATCCACTGGTGGAGAAGATCAGCATTTTTCCAGGCGACGCCCTTGTAAAACCGGGAGCGAAACAACAGCTGACGGTCACTGCCTTTTTCGACAACGGCACCACTCGCGATATCACCCGGAGTGCTCAGTTCGAACCGAACCAGGAAGACATGGCTGAGGTCGACGGGAACGGACTCGTCTCGATGCACGGAAAACCCGGGAGTGCTTCGATCATGGTGCGCTTTCAGGAACACGTCGACGTTTTCCAAGCCACGATTCCCGTGGGAAATGAAAAGCCCAACTTGCCGCCACCAGCCAATTTTATCGACGAAGGGATTTTCAATAAACTGAGCCTTCTCGGTTTGCCCCCTTCTGCACCGGGAACGGACGCGACTTTCATCCGTCGGGCCACCATCGACATCGCGGGACGAATTCCCTCGACGGAAGAGACGAAAGCATTTTTCGCGGATACCAGTCCTGACAAACGCGCAAAACTGATTGACCGCCTCGTCGACAGTAATGAATATGCAGACTACTTCGCAGGGAAGTGGGCTGGCCTTTTGCGAAACAAAAGCAGCCGCGGTCTTGAGTGGGTTTCCCGCGACACCTACGGGTTTCATAATTGGATTCGCAAGAGCCTCATCGAGAACAAGCCTTTCGATCAGTTTGCCTCAGAGCTCATCACCGCCTCCGGCAAAACCGGTGAGAACCCGGCTGTCGGTTGGTATCGCGCAGTGACAGATCCGAAAGAACGGATGCAGGACATCGCCCAGGTTTTCCTCGGAATCCGAATGCAGTGCGCCCAGTGCCACCACCATCCCTACGAACGCTGGAGCCAGGATGACTACTACGGATTCGTCGCTTTCTTTTCCACGATTGCACGGAAAGAAGTCTACCGACTGCCTGAAGACGACATCGTCTATCACAACCGCAAAGTTGCCGAGACCCTCAATCCGGGCACCAAGGTCAAAATGAAACCGACACCTCCGGGTGGCAAAACGATCGACATTCCGGCGGAGCAGGACCCGCGTCATGAACTGGCAAAATGGGTCAGGTCAAAAGAGAATCCCTACTTCGCCCGCATGGTTGTGAACCGCTATTGGAAACACTTTTTCGGAACCGGCCTGACAGAACCCGAAGATGACATTCGCCCGACCAATCCAGCGAGCCACCCCGCTCTCCTCAACGACCTGGCGGAACATTTCAAAGCGAGCGGTTTTGATCTGAAAGAACTCGTCCGCGTCATCTGCAACAGCAAGACTTACCAGTTCAGTTCTGATCCCGTCAAAGGCAATGCTGAGGACACTCAGAACTATGCACGTTTTCACCCGAGACGGATGCAGGCCGAAGTCTTACTCGACGCAGTCAACGATCTTACCGGTGCCGACAATTCTTTCAACAAACAGCCACTGGGAGTCCGCGCCATTTCGTTGCCGGATGATAATTCGAATTCGGAATCCGAGTTTCTAACCATGTTTGGTCGACCGCGAATGGACAGCGCCTGCGAATGCGAGCGAACCCCTGAAGCCAATCTCGGACAGAGCCTTCATCTCATCAACGCCGATCTCATCCAGCAAAAATTGAGCACCAGCGGAGGAACCGCAGCCTTGCTGGCAAGCCAGGCGGACCGGAGCGATGAAGAACGGCTCAGTGATTTGTATTTAAAAGCACTCTGCCGCGCACCTGACGCCGACGAACTCAGCATCGCCAAATCTCACCTTAAAAAGAAACGCCAACTCTCCGCCGAAGATCCAGAGAAGCTGAAACCACAGGTAGCCGAGCAACAGGCCTTCGAAGATCTGATCTGGGTGCTCGTGAATACCAAGGAATTTTTGTTTAACCACTAGGCCTTCGGTTCGACTGCTCCTCGCCACGAAGCGGCAGATAAAACTCAATCGCGGAGCGATTGCAATCCGCAGAGATGCCCAACGGGCATCAATCCAACCGGGCGTTCGAGCAACCAGAGGTAATCGCAGCGGGATGTTTTTTCGGAATTAGCGCGAGCTGCCAATCCAACCGTGGGTTCGGCTCAGCGAATGCGGTTACTCGTAATAAATGCCCTGTGTGGAATTCATTTCCATTGAGAACCCCTTGATCGTAAATCGATATTCTTCCAATCGGATAGGAGCTTCCAACTTCAGCACTAAACAGCTCGGAGCTGCCTCTTTAGCTTTTTGATCTTTTTCTTGAAGCTCTTCACTTTCCTCACCTGCTTCTTGCGCTTGGCCACTTTGAGCTTCCGATTCAATTTCCGGATCTGACGCGAAAGGCTGGCACGCCGGGCTGCGGCGGCGGCGGCTTCTGCGGCAACCACCTCCACATCACGAGCGCCGAATTCAGTGGCTCCTACGTCGAGGATGCCTCCGACGATGCGTTCGAATTTGCGCTGGTCGCTAAGGAAAGTGGAAGTTCCGGCCCCGTCTGCAGGATCGATAGCAGGGGATCCCGTCATGGGCAGCATAGTCTGGGTCGGCCCGCCATTGTCGGCGAGTGGGCCGAGCAATGGGTCAAGGGGTGTGGCGGCATCGCCGACGAAGTCCCCCAGAGGAAGCACCGTAGAGGCACTGCCGTTAGCCAAGGTGTTGTCACCGATCAGGTTGATGCCAGCCAGCACCAGGAAATTTTCGCGATTGAAATCAGGGGCATCTCCGTCGCTGCTTCCAGTCCCTGCCATGTTTCCGGCGATGAGGCAGTCGGTAAAAAATATATGACTATTCGCATCATTGCCAGCGTTTCCGCTGTAAACCCCGCCGCCGTCACCGCCGTTGACACCGCCGTTTCCAGCTTGGTTGTTGGCGAATGTGCATAGTTCCAGAGTCAAAGCTCGCCCTCCATTAGAGATGCCGCCACCGTTGCCGCCGTCGCCATTCGTGCTGCTCCCTGCCCGATTGTTGGCGACTGTGCATTGGCGCAGGATATAAGTGGTGTTGGTCCCATGGATCCCCCCTCCTCTGCCGCCGTTGTGGGTGGACATGGCACTGGTTGTGTCGCCCGCTTGGTTATTGGCGATGGTGCAATGCTCCAGGGTGATTTCACCCCCGAACGAAGCTATTCCGCCACCACTACCACCATCGCCGTCAGTGCTGTCATTGGCTTGGTTTTGGGAAATGGTGCAATACTTCATTGTCAAAGCGCCTGTCGAATAGATCCCACCTCCTCCGCCAAGTGAATTGTTTCCGGTAATGGTACAGTGTTCCATGACGACGATACCGACGTGGATGTACAATCCACCGCCCTGGCTAAAGTCTCCCTCGCTGTTTCCACCTGTAATAGTCAGGGACTTCATCGTGACGGTTGGTCCATTTCGAGTGGAGAAAACGCGGGAGTCGTCGTTGCTTAATCCATCACCTGTCTGATCGCCACTGATCGTAACTCCATCGTCCAGCATCGAAGCGTCGATGGTCAAATTCTTGGCTATTTGGATTTCGGTCCCACTGAGACGAATAATCTGGCCGTCGAGATTGTCTGCAAATACGATGACATCGTCATCCACCGCATCGGCGATCTCTTTGCGGAGTGTGCCTTCTGAGTCATCGTCGACCATCTTAGTCACTGTCAGTGTCTCTGCGCTGGAAAGAGCGGGAAAGAGGCCGAAGCACAGAGTGAGGAGGACCGGAAGAGTCCAACGGAGTTGAATCGGAGCGTTTTTCATAAAAATAAAGTGTTCCTGAATAGCTTTTCTGGAGGTGAGTACCGAAGAAATCGGAAGATGGATTCCTTCGGCCCGGTCTTTCTGTATTGACCTTAGTTCTCCCTCGAAAACAATGCTCGTTCTTCGTGATTGCACAAGCGGTATCGTCCTATTTAGGGCTTTCACCTATTTGTTTCAAAATAGGTGAAAGCCTTTCGGCCTCCCAAAAAAACCTACACAGACCGGAGCTGTATCTTCAGCCTTTTGATCGTCTTCTTGAAGAGATTTACATAGCTGACCTGCTTCTTGCACCTCGCAGGTTTGAACTTCATTGTAAATCCCGGGATCTGCCACGATCCGACGCAACCGCTCGGCGGCCCCGGCACGGTAGTCGACCAAGGGCGTCCCCCAGTCCGTCCCCCGCCATTCCCTGACGCCATCGTAATGATCGTGCGTGAGAAACCCGCACCACAGCTTCGCAATCTCCTCGTCGTGGAGACCGATGAAATTCACCCCGATTGCTCCGCGCGAAAATCCGCAGACGACCACGGCTTCAGGATCCCCGGAGAATTCTTCGCAGATACGCGGCACGTTCTTTTTCGCGTAGGCCACCGTCGCCTCAACATCGCGCCACCAGGTTTTCTCGTTAATTGCCCGCCTTTGGCGACATAAGACAGCACCACCCAGATGCAGTCGCCACCGGACACGCCGTACCCAAGAGCCGCCGGCTCTTGGTAATGAGCTAGCCAGGGCTTATCTCAGCACGAGTGATCCGCTCGCGAAGGCACGGACTTGGCAGGACGTCATGAACGAGTATGCCCGGAAGGGAGCACCACAGCTACCGTTTCGGGGGAAGTTCGGCTCACCTTCACGGATATAGGAACAGACCCCAAACCTTGATTTCCCACCAATAATTAACCTGTCCCCAATTGCCCCATTCTCAGATCTCTATCGAATCTCGCTTATCGTCTTAAAGAGCCAAGCGCGGGCATAAGCCCAGTCCCGTTTTGCGGTTGGTGCAGAGATTCCAAGAATTTCTGCGGTTTCGTCGATGGTGAGACCCACTAGATAGCGTAATTTTACAAGCTCGGCCTTTCTCGCATCGTGTGCGGCCAATAAATCGAGGGCTTCATGAACCGCGAGAAGCTCCTCGTCTTTCTCAGTTGGTGAAGCAATTTCGAAATCGTCAGAGCTAACGTGTTCTACCCCTCCGCCGTGTTTGGCGGCTTGTTTACGCCGAACACGATCAATGAGAATTCGGCGCATCGCCTCGGCAGCAGCTCCAAAAAAATGAGCTCGATTTTGAAAGGTTTGATCGCCGAGTCGAAGCCAGGCTTCATGAACCAGCGCAGTAGGCTGAAGCGTGTGCCCGGGCTGTTCCCGGGCCATTTTTGAGCGAGCGAGGGTTCGTAGTTCCGCATAAACGAATTCGAGCAACTTCGTTTCAACCGAAGAGTCACCACCTTGAATGGCTTCAAGCAAGTAGGTAATTTCGCTCATTTTGCTGATAGCTGAATTTGGGCCTTGGCTTCTTTGTAGGCCAGCCAGAGAACGAGATCGTCCTGATTGGATTCCTTTCCGTCGAGCGGATTCTTTTCGTCGGCCGGGAAAGGGGGCATTTTCACTTCGGCGCTTCTGAAAACGGCACGAGCTTCAACGAGCTTGTCTTGTTGGATCAGACACATGGTGTGGTAGAAGTCGGCAATAACCTTGATCTGGGTGGTTCGCCCAACCAGCTCTGAGTTGTCAGGTTTGGTGAGCGATTCGATTGCCTCGGCGAATTGACCATTGCGATATTGGGCCATTCCGAGAGTCACCGAGTTCCAAGGAGATTCCCCAAGCTCGATGGCTTTCCGGGCATAGGCGAGGGCGGTGGCCGAATGAGATGGCTCCGACGATGGGCTCAGGCAAACCAGCTTAGCGGTGCACCTCAGAAAGGGGGCATTCTCTGCGTCGCCGGCCCACATGAGCAAGCGTTGGCTGAATGCGGCGTGATCTGAATCTTTGTCGAACCAGGCCAGAAGTGCGGCGATCTTGATGGAAATCTCAGCGAAATTGACATTCAATTCAGCTGGCTTTGCCATCATCTCAGTCGCCTCTTCCAATCGACATGAACTTGCGTATGCGCTCGCCAAGTGATTCTTCGCGGAAATGGTGGTGGGATGATCAGCTTCGAGAACCCTGTGGCAGGCTTTAACATTTGCCTCATACATCGCCAACCCCTCCTCTCTTTCATAACTGAAAACTTTCAGACTCTTCATCGCCGAGTGAAGGGCCCTCTGGAAATCATCCTCGACTAACTTTTCATCAGGCATTGTGAGCAGCATTCGGCAGCTTGTAAGAAACTCCACTCGCAGCTCTCTCATTCGCTCATCGGTGAGCAAATGACCGTGGGCAAGCCAATGTATCGCCCAGATCGTTTTGGCATCGTCCGGGCCGAAAACCTTCCGACGGAGTGACAGTGTTTCCTCACGAAGTTTCAATGCCTTATCAATGCGCCCTGCTTTTTCATAGGAATGAGCCAACCCCCCCATCGCTAAAAGTGTGTTGGGATGTTCCAGGCCCAGTGTTTTGCGACAGTATGTCACTCGTTCCTCAGCCCGTTTGAGCTCTGCGTCCCTGCGCCCTGCATCGAAAAAAGAGTCAGCTAAAGCACTCGTCATCCGGAGCGTGTCGGGATGATCGGGGCCGAAAGCTTTGTGGAAGAGCTCCAGTTTTTCTTTACGTAGTTGAAGCGCCTCGTCCCGACGGCCGGTAGTATGGTAGATATTCGCCAGACCTCCCAGAGCCCTTATAGTAGCTGGGTGTTCTGGGCCCTTGATCTCGTGGGTCTTCATCAAAACTTCTTCTCGAATCTCAACCGCCTCATCCAGGAGTCCGGCCAAACGGTAACTATTGGCCAAATGCTCCAGCGTTATCAGGGTAGCGGGATGCTTTGGGCCCAAAATACGAGTACTCAGTTCGACGGCATCCTCTTGCATATCAGTAGCTTCCTGCAATTTGCCAACAGCCGAATAGGTCGCCCCCAGAATACTCATCGCTGTTAGCGTAGTGGAGTGTTCCGGGCCATTTATCCTGGTTCTGAGTGTCAATACTTCCTCACGAAGGCTGATCGCTTTATCCTTCTGACCAATGTAGTAGTAAGAACCTGCCAATTTCTCCTTCGCAATCAGCGTGTTGTTGTGCTCCGCCCCGTCTATCTCAATTCGGCAGTCCAAAACATATTGTCGCAATTTGAGCGACTCATCTTTTCTGCCGACGGAGGCATAGCACTCCGCCAACTTCTCCATCGCGATCAATGTGTCAGGATGTTTGGGGCCATTGGTAAGAAGCTGGTAGCCCCGCACTTCCTCCTGTAGAGAGATTGCTTCGTCGTAAAGCCGAAGGGAGTGATAGGTTTCTGCCAATGTCGCTTGAAGATTGGCTCGCTGCCGTGGCTGATCAGCAAGATCGGTATCGAGCTTTATCGCCGCAGTGTCGAGTGTCTCAGCAACTGTAATTGAGCGGCCGTCACGTTGTGGATCCGGGCTTTGGAAAACTTGAGCCAGGAAAGTCGAAATGGCCTCAGCCTCCTGACGCGAAATCTCTTTGGCGTCGCGCTCAGCGGCCACCTCTATAAGTGTAGCAGCCGTCTGCTTTTCGGCTCTCGTCGCCCGCACGGCCAGCCAACTACTAACCACAGATGCAGCGACTAAAACACTACAGATTCCGACCGCAAACCTCAGGGCGGTCCGATTTCGACGAGCAAACTTTTTTAACTTATAACCGGCACTGGGAGGGGTTGCGCTCACAGCCTCGTCGGCTAGAAAATTCTCTACATCCTGAGCAAGAGCATTGGCCGTCTCATATCTACGGACACGATCTTTATCGATCGCTTTCATCACGATCCAATCAAGATCCGATTCGACCAATCGAGCAAGTTTCTCGGGAGTGACATGCCGGGCTTTTGCCACCGTTAACCGTTCGTCACCTACTACGGTGTTCAATCGAGAAGAAGGTTTTTCGGGTTCGACTTCCCGAATAACCCGTAGCATTTCTTCGAAGCCCGCTGAGACCAACGATTTGCTATCGAACGGAGGGTTGCCAGTGAGAAGTTCGTATAGGAGAACACCCAGCGAGTAGATATCGCTTCTTGTATCTGCGTCCAGACCGCTTTGGCTTGCCTGCTCAGGGCTCATGTAGGCAGGTGTACCTAAAAATTGCTCGAAACGGGTGAACAGAGTTTTCTCGGTGAGTTTTCCCTGGGTGGCTTTAGCAATGCCAAAATCGATTACCTTCACGACTGGTTTTTCGCCGTGAAGAGTAATCATCACATTCGATGGTTTGATATCGCGATGGATGATACCTTTTTGATGCGCATGGCTAACCGCGGAACACACATCCCCAAATAGCTCCAATCTTTTCCGGGATCCCAACATCTGTTCATCGCAAAATTCAGTAATTGGCACTCCTTTCACTAGTTCCATCACGAAGAAAGGCCGCCCTTTATCCGTTGTACCCGCATCCAGAACATTGGCTATGTTCGGGTGAGCCATCATCGCGAGGGCTTGCCGCTCTGCCTCGAAACGCGCAATAACCTCTTTGGTGTCCATTCCAAGCTTGATGACCTTCAACGCGACACGACGCGACACGGGCTCAAATTGTTCGGCCATCCAAACCACGCCAAATCCGCCTTCACCGATTTGCTGGAGAAGTTTGTAGCGACCGATGATATCGCCTTCACCCTCTCTGAACCCTGCTGCTGAGGCTTGCCCCATTGGAATCGTTTCGTCCAAATCATTCTTTGCCACATTCTGGGCGGCTGGTTCTGCCAGAAACCCTTCAGGGGCATCATCGACGGCCGAAAGCAACGCACGAACTTCAATTAATATAGCCGTATTCTCTCCGCATACTGAAACTACAAATTGATCCCGTTCGCTGGCCGTAAGTTCCAATGCCTTCCCGAAGATATTCTCAGCAAGGTTGGCGGGAATCGAGGACATGGGTGTATTCATTCTAGTTAACTATGCGAAATTCGACAACGAAAAGGATCATCGAATTGCTTCCTTAATAAATGAGGCGGAAACAAATTCTTCTAAAACTGACAAAAACGCCAGGTTCACGAGCGAAATCCAAGTCACCGTCCGGCTTTCGCTGACACTCATACTCATTCGTTGTTCACTTTTAGAATTCCGAATGCATTGTCGTTTTGCGCCGTGATATAGAGCCGGCCATTGTCAGGATGGGTCGGGAACAATCCGACGACACCCTTCAGGCAACCGCGCTCGTCCATAAGGCGCTTGATGCCCTTGCCGAACACGATGCTCGCAAAGCCGAGTTGGCGAAACTGCGCTACTTCGTCGGACTAACGATCGACGAGGTTCTCGGAATCTCAGCCGCCACGGGTATACGTGGCTGGACCTATGCTCGTGCATGGTTCTTCCGAACGATTGAGGAATCATGCAGGGTGTGAGGTAGGCCCCGACCCAAGCAAAATGCTCCGATCTCGGCCCCCCTGCCGTTATCTAAAATCAAACCACTCCAGCCCATCAGGGAGCTGGTGGTAATGATTACGAATTCCGCCAATTCGGCAATTCAGGATTCACGTCGATTTTAAGACTGTGTCGAACAAATCAGTGCTCTCGAAAACTCTTTTCAATTTAGATGATCCTTTTTGTTTCGGGTTTTCGCATGAGCTGAATGAGAACACACCTGAACTTCTCTAAAATCCAAAAATTAATATTTATGAAAAACTCAATCACAAATTTATGTATTCCCACTGGAGGAATTATTCGCTTAAGCGTCCTCCTCGGACTCTCCATGCTGCCCTTTTTCGCAAGGTCGGAAACCGTCACTGCCTTTGGGATCTCGGACGGCAATTTAAAAACCCAGATGGTGACGACAGAACTGGGATTCCAGTCTGCATCCCGTCTCTCGGACCTCGATACGGAAACCGGCGAACATACCAATTCACAATACTTCACCTCCCGCAGTTCCGGGAACTTTACGGCGATGGACCGGGATGAAGCAGGATCATTGTACGTCATTCACGAACCGAACCGATTGCTAACTCTGGATGAAACCACTGGAGTAGCAACTGACGTCGTCACCGTAACCGACGGCATCTCTCCTTCTCGCCACCCGTTGAAAATTCCCGCCATGGCCTTCGGCCCGTCACCTATTCCTAGCGGTGCGCCCAGCAGTCAGGAAGTTCTCTATGCGATCATCAAAAGAGAAGGAGTTGTTTCCCCAGATAAAAACATAACTCCACCATCTATCGATTTCGGATTCATTCTCGTAACGATCAACCTGGTGACCGGAGTGACGCAAGACACAGGTATATACATCGGCGGTCAAGAGCATGGGCGGGGGCACGGCCTCATTTTCGACCCTGATCTTGATCGATTGATCCACGGCTACTTCGCTACCCCTGACGGTATTGACATGTCCGACGGCACCACGGTTGAAGTGATCAATCCTTACACGGGAGAGGTTCAGATTGCAGCGCAGGGACTGATGCCCCTTACCGAGGACAAAAAGGAAGTCCTCGCCGATTATACCGTGGGTTCTTTTTCCGGAATGGCGAGCCTTGGAGGCGGAAATTTCTTCGTCTACGACAACCGCGACAGTCAGCAACTCTTCATTTTCCAACTCTTTGAGAATGATGACATCGAGGTTTTCGGGAGTGGCGCAATTGGGAAGGGAGCCGCCATCCTGGAGGACTACTACTATGAAGTCGATGTCGCCGGGGACGGCTCGGGATACTATGGCAGTATTCGAGCCATGGCACTCACATTGGACGGGTACAACCTTCTCACCGAAATGAACGGAGATCTCTTCCTTTATGATAAAGATGGAAATGTCGCCCCCGCCCCTCCCGTTCCCACTTCCGTCGGAGGCTACCCTCTATCTATCTCTTCTATCGTAACCCAGCCGAAAACGGGAACTATCTATGGACTGTCCAACGCAGATATTGGCATGGTTTCGCTGAATGAAGAAGCCAAGGGAGGCATGCCCGAGGATCCGATCGGCGAAGCAGGTCTGTATAGGTTGAATCGATCTGGACCAATGACACAGGAACTCACCGAACTCGATCTTGTATTCTTCACCAATTCGAGTCCATACGCACAACAGGCACAGGAGAGTGAAAAAGGTGATGAGGTCAACATTCACGCGATTGAGGCCATCACCTTTGATGAGCTCGGCAACCTCTACGGTTACGATGCCGACTACCAACAGATCGTGCGAATCAACCTGGCCACTGGTGAAGTGACCGCTCTCACTGGTTATATCGATGTTCCCGGAGAAAACGTGCAACTCGAATACAATCCGGATGATGGGCTGTTCTACATTCTCAGCTATGGCGGGGCAGATTCTACGTTCGCTCAAGGACTGCTCACCTTGACAACCGTTGCCGGGGACGGAACGGCAAATAACAAAACTCCCCTTACCGGTGATTTCCCGGACATGGCGGCAGATTCCCTCGTCTATGCGGGAGCAGGAAAATTCTTCTTCACGATGTCGCTCATGGGCTCCAACGCCGGTATAATGCCATTCGGAGAAGACCTCGTTCTGTGTGTCGACACACTCGGGAATGTGGAGGTTGTTTCGGCTCCGCTTCCACCGGCAAATATTGTGGTAGGTTCAACTTTCACCACAACCGGGCTCAGCAAGCCGGGACTTCCCCCGATTGCTGACGTTTCCGTCGGGCAGAGACGCTCGCGTCTCAAAGGGAACAACATCTACAATTCCAGCGGAGCGCAGCAGAAAGCCTCCTTCAAGAAGAAAGCTAGACGCCTCAAAGCAACTTTCTTCGCTAAAGTTCAAAATGACGGAAGCTCTCCCGGCACTTTTAACATTCGAGGATCGAGGGTTGGACGGCGCGATTCGATTCGATATACGATCGATGGTCGCAATGAAACCGCGGGAGTGTTGAGAGGGGTCAACAGGGCGTTTGCCGGAGGCGATACCGCAAATATCAAGGTTTCCATTTTGCGCAAAGGCGGCAGAAGCTGGGTAAACAACACCCGCATCTCAGCCAGCTATGGCCGGGCGAAAGATCTCGGAAAGGTCCGGACAAAACTGATCAGCACCCAGCGAAATGGATCCAATGGATCTTTCAAACCATCTTCCCTGAATCCTTAATTTTCCAGAGCATTTCCAACCGCAATCTTGGTCTGAAGAATCCGTAGTTCCAGCACAAAGCTTTACTGAAACCAATCTTTATATACCGCAAAAATATTCAAAACCACACTCCATTTCCTAACATGAAACCAACAATCACAACCCTGATCGTATCGGCGTTTGCCACTGCTCTCGCCGGTGCCGGAGATTATTACAGTGGGGGCAAAGCGCCTCTCCCTGCAAAAGCCCCTGTTATCGAGGAGTGCCTTGATCTTGGAGGCTCTATAGTCTCAGGGTATCGAACCGACTACATCATTCATGGACTCAGAACAAACCGTGACGCGGTCTGGGTTGATGTAAATTACCAATTCGACAGCTTTGTTCCGATGACATTCGGGGCCTATCATTCGAGCGGAATGAACAGGGTTTTCCCATACGGAGCCATTGGTCCCATTGATGAAAATGCTGTCTACATCAAAGCTGCATTGGGCGAAATTGCAGGATTTAGAGTTGATCTTGGTTACACCCATCGATTCCTTGATTTCAATGGGTTCAATGTCATTCGGGGTAGCTATGGCGATATCTCGGTCGACATCCGGAGAGATCTTGGTTTTGCTGATCTCGTAATGGGATCGGCGCTCGGCCTAAATTCCAGAAGCGGCTACTTTGCGAGTGGCGGTGGGGAAGGCTGGGTCCACTATGCCGGTTTGGAAAAATCATTCGGCCTCTGCGAATATGCTGATCTCGTTGTCAGCACTGGAGTTGGCTACCATGACGGTTACTACTTCAGCACTCCTGCCGGCTCAAGCGACTGGAGTCACTACTACCTCAAGGCCGCAATTCCCGTGGAATTAAACTGCCGGACAACCCTGACGCCTTTTATAGGGTACCAGGGTGTGCAACAATGGCGAGTGTTCACTCGGCAGGGCGACCTTCTCCATGGCGGTGTCAGCCTGAATGTGACATTCTAAGAGAAGAGATTCGCTCTCCAATCGCATGGCCACGACTCTGAGCTGGATGAAGTATTGATATACCTCCCGATCAACTGCGCGACACGATTCTCCACGCATGTCCAATGGGCTGGCTGCTCCAGCTTTTGCATGAGGTTGAAAGTGTTCGCAAAAACATTTGTCAATATTTCACCGCCACCCAATCTCTACAATGATACGTGTGTATCCATGATCCATCTCGAGCAATTCGCCAAACTCAATCAATGCGGATAAATCCCCTGCAGATGCGTGGTGATCTGAGGGCTAATGAGCTTCTTTAAGATGAGATACTATGAGTGATGAGGAACATGCAACAAAGTTAGGTGGTTTCGAAAAGTATCTCGTGATCTGGATTCCGCTATGCATGTTGGCCGGGGGGCTTCTTTCTCAATTCACCCATGCGGGAGACAGTATCGAAGCGTTTTCCATTCGGGGGATATCCGTTCCCATCGGAATATGTCTTTTCTTTATGATGTATCCGGCGGTTTTGAATCTGAAGGGATCGGAATTAAAAAAACTGAAGCAAACCCCCACCCCGATTCTACTAACCGTCTTCTCCAATTGGATTATCGCTCCCTTAGTCGGATTTGGATTGGCGAAGATTTTCCTCGCGGATCATGATCAATTGTTCGTTGCCGTTATACTTCTGAGCGCAAGTCCCTGCACTGCGATGGTCCTGGTTTGGGGCGCAATGGCGAATGGGAATCAGGAACAGAACGTGGTGAACACCAGTCTGAATACGCTTACGATCATGCTGTTTTACGGACCCCTGGTTGCACTCCTCACAGGGATTCAGAATATCGAGATCGATCGCTGGGGACTGGCGGTGTCAGTCATTATTTTCATCGGGCTTCCAATTCTTATCGGATTGCTCACGCGAAAGATCGTGATTCCGCGCAAAGGAAACGATTGGTTTGAAGAAGTCTACCGTCCGTTTTTCGGGAAGGTCTCTATGGTCGCCCTCTTGATCACCCTGATCGTTCTTTTTGCCCTGAATGGAGCGACACTGCTTGGAAATCCGGAGTATCTGCTCCTGGTCTCAGTGCCTCTATTGTTGAGTTTTGTGATCGTTGTTGGTTTCAATCTATGGATTACAAAACTGTTCCGTCTTCACTATCGCGAAGCCGTCATTACAGTGATCATCGGATCATCCAGTCATTTTGAAATCGCGATCGCCACCGCCATTGCAACCTACGGGGTCGGGTCGGTCGCTGCGCTAGGAACGACGATGGGCCTTTTCTGGGAGATTCCCATAATGCTTTTTCTGGTTTACTTCGCAAAACATTTAGCGCGGAAAAAATTCTGGCCGCCTCTCAAAGGTGTGGAAAACGAGAAGGTGAATTAGACGACGGAATCCGGTATCTCTCTCCGGTTTGGTTACGCCCACATCCCCTTTTCCAGGCTGCTCTTCTGATCATTTCTGCTTTTCTCTTTCCGTCCAAATTGGGCTATATTTGCTCCGGAATATAAGTAAACAACCAAGGCGCAAAACCTGACAATCGCTGCAATGAAAGGAAATGCTGCGTCCTTGATAATTCTGAAGGAGAATGGAAGAGAATCCCCAGACGAATCCGGAAAGCCGCCGCGAGGCGATCGCCAAATGGAAAGCGATCGTCGCAGAGTATCAGAAGCCGAATGCATGGCGCGCCACTTGGCAACTGGTGAACACCGTCGGGTCATACCTAGCGCTCTGGTATTTGATGTATCTTAGCCTGTCGGTTTCCTGGTGGCTGACCATTCCCCTTTCCATTCTCGCAGGCGGACTCCTCATTCGAATCTTCATTATTTTCCACGACTGTGGACATGGCTCGTTCTTTCGCTCGCGCCGGGCGAACAACTTCTGGGGATTCGTAACCGGGATGTTCACGTTCACCCCCTACTACCAATGGCGATGGGAGCACTCGATTCACCATGCCGGCACAGGCCACCTGGAACGCCGCGGAGTCGGCGACATCTGGACTTTGACCGTCGAAGAGTATCTCGAGTCATCCAGATGGAAGAAATTTTCCTACCGTCTTGCCCGCAATCCGGTTCTTCTGTTTGTCTTCGCTCCCCTCGTGATCTTCGTAGTGCTCCAGCGAATTCCCTCGAAAGAGGCGAAGCGGAAAGAACGCAACTCGGTCTGGTTTATGAATCTTGCCGTCGCCGCTCTGGCCGCAGGGTTGATCTGGATCTATGGCCTCCTCCCGTGGCTGATCATTCAAATGACTACCATGGGAGTAGCCGGTTCAGCGGGCGTCTGGCTCTTTTATGTACAGCATCAATTTGAAGATGCCTACTGGGAACGGGATGAAGGCTGGGACTATACGGAAGCTGCGATGCAGGGCAGTTCCTTTTACAAGCTCCCGAAAGTTCTTCAGTGGTTTTCGGGGAACATTGGATTTCATCACATCCACCACCTCAGCCCGAGAATCCCGAACTACAATCTGGAGCGTTGTCACCGTTCTGATCCTATGTTCGAAGAAGTCATCCCCACCACTCTCTTCGGAAGCTTGAAATCTCTGACCTTTCGACTGTGGGATGAAAACGCCAAAAAACTCATCAGTTTCCGTACCCTCAGGAGACAGAAAAAAGAAGAGGCGGCCTCCGATTCAGGGGAAGAGAAAGACGAGAGCACGGACGATAAGGCTGGCGATAACAAAGAATGACTTCAGGTCGATTCTCATGGAGAGCCCATTTTAACGTTTCTGAACGAACCTACCTCTTCGCTAACGAAACGATTCCCCGCGCATCACTCCGGGTTGGAGGAGGTGCAGTGCTGCTTTCATTTCGATGATTGAAGAAATGCGATCAAGTCGCGCAGTTCGCGATCGGTCATCGCCATTGGCAAACCGGGCGGCATGAAGGACATCGGGAGGTCCTCGATCAATTTTACATCGTCGCGCTTGAAGGTGTGGTTTCGACCGAGCGCATCGCGAATCTGTTCGTTGATGTAGGAGCGCAAGCGAATCCCTACATAAGTGCTGCCATCGTTAAGGGTGATCACGCGCGGCATGAACTGCGGAGCAATGTCCCGATTGGGATCGAGAATTGCTCCAAGCAACCAGTCGCTGTCCTCGCGGCCAGCGACGTGACTGAGGTCCGGCCCGACAACATTTCCCCGCCCATCGGAACGGTGGCAATTGGCGCAGAGGGCGACCTTTGGATTGTGGAAAATACGTTCGCCTGCGGCGGGGTCGATGGGGGCTTTGATCGCGGCAAGGCGTTTTTGCCAGGCTGCAGTGTCGGTAATAGCGGGACGATCTTTGACGAGCGAGGATGGATCAGTCAGAGCCGCGACCAGAGCTTCCGATTGGGGAAACTGCACCCCAATGGTACCCAGCGTTTTAGTCTGTTCGTCAGTGAATTCGATCCCACGAAGAGCACGGAGGGCTTCCTCGCGAATAGCTGCATCGCTCTGACCTGCGAGCCCCATCAACAGCTCGATGTGCTCTTCCGCCAAAGCGGCCAGGCCGAGAATGGCCTCGGCGCGAATCTGCGATTCCGCAGCTTCATCCGCGGCCATCGTGGAAAGAAGTTTCTGGGTGGCCGTCGGATTTCCAGCCAGCACCCGAACGACTTCCAGGGAGAGCTTGGGATCCTTTACCTCTATCAATTCCTGCAAAAGTTCCAGAGTGAGACCGGGAGGAAAATGAACTTTTTGCGCCACGTTTCCTTTTACCGGTGTGGTCGATCGAACGGGAAGAAGCCGCAAGGCGAAGGCTCGAAGTGTAGGGGAACTCGATTGGTCCTGCACTCTCGCGAGCAGTAACTCAGGATTACGCAGCCCCAATTCGGGCTGTCCGCTGATAGCGGTGTGGGCGGCAACGGCACCTTCGAAAACCTCGTATTCCAGATCGCTTTTCGCTAGCAGTTCATCGACGGCGGGAAGATAGGATTTTAAGTCTTCGTCGGCGATCCAGCGTAAGGTCTCGAACTGCACTCCGGCATTCCTGTCGCCGAGCAGAGCATCGATCCACGGCTTCGGGTCCACCCCGGCGAGTCTTAGAGCTTGAACTGCCTGGACGCGGTCTGCGTCCGGCCACGATTGCAGATCAGTGAGCTTCCAACTACCCGCGAGTCGACGGAGCGACGAAAGAGCCGCGCTGGCGATAAAAGAATCCTCGTCCCGGCTCAGTTCGAACAATTTGCTTTGCGAAGAACCCGTCTCGCCCCGGCGCAGTTTGGCAGCAAGGGTGGCCGCTTCATTGCGAGGCTCAAGATCAAGCGGGCCGATCCAGCCAGCTTTTTCGAGATCGATCTCCAGTTTCCAGAGCCGTCCGTAACCGTGGACCGGATAGCGTCCGTCGACCCAGTCCGTCAGATAGAAAACCGCCGTGCCGTCGTCTTTCCGAAATTTGTCCCGCGCGATGCAAGTCGGCCTGAAGTAGCGGGAACCGTGCACCAGCGAAATCTGTTTCGCTTCGAAGCTGGCCCCTTTTTGAGTGAGCGGAAAAAAATCGATCCGGTGGTCGCCCCAAGAGGGCACCAGAAGGCCGCGCCCGAGCGGAAGCACTCCGCAAGGGGCTTCGCCCGAAGGATGAATCATTGGCAGTGTCCCGCGCATTTCGCCATTCCAGCAGACAAAAGGATGGGGTGTCGCACCGCCGTATTTTCGCCGGTAGCCGTAGTCACCGTCTTCGACAATGTGGAGAACCTTGCAGGGTGGATATTCGCCGGGATCGTTTTCGGCGACAAAAATTTCACCATCCGTGCGAACGGCAACACCGAAGGGATTCCAAAGACCTTCCGCCACTTTGCGAAGGTCGCCTCCGACAGCACTGAGCCTGAACACGCCGCCGCGGTCCATCCCTTTAATCGACGAACTATCTTTTGCCTTTAAGGTCCATGCTTTGGTGAAATTTTCTCCCAACCCGAATACGAGATCACCATTCGGAGCCCAGGCCAGTCCTGACAAGGCATTGTGTGGATAAACTGCTTCCGAGATGAGTTCGACAAGCGTTTCTTCAACATCACCTTTCCCGTCTCCATTGCTGTCGCGAACCCTGAGAATGCGGTCGCGTTCCGAGAGATACACCCAGCCATCAGGGCCGAGCTCCAGATCCATGGTTTGTTCGGTAGCTGCGTAGAATACATGGCGCGTGCCATCAGGATCGAAGATGAGAATCTCGTCCTGCTTAGGGCCATTATAATCCTCCGGCGGCAAGTGAGTGTGGCAGGCCACCGCCCAGACACGACCTTTTTCGTCGACATCCACTCCTGTAGGTGTGGCGATGTCAGGGTGCTCCGCGACGATGGAAAAACTTACCCCCGGCTGAAGAATTTCGATCTCAGAGGGACGATCATCGGCCGAGATCCCAATCTCTGCGAGAGATATAAAAATCGCAAAAAGAACAAATTTTATCATGATATAAGAGAGGAACACGAAGCATTTGGCGGGCAATCAAAAAAATGCCGGATAGCTGTGAGTTACCTACCTACTGACTGCTAAGAAATCAGATTTTCAACCCTCTTGCTCCATCAACGCGCATCACAACTGTTGTCAATCTGAACATTGGGAAATGTGCTGCATTGAAAAGGACGATCTCCCGGACCAGAAAGCTCATTCGCAGGGCCAAACCCGTGCGCGCGAAGAAACGCCTCAAGAGGTAGCTTCGAAGATACCAGCGGCTACTGTGTGTCTTACGCTGATGCTGAAGTTTCGTCCCTCAGGTAGCGGTTCCGATCCTTATTGAGGGATCGGCTGGCCGGAAATTCGATTCCGACTGATCCTCGGCAGCAAGACGGAATTCTGAGCGCTGCGAAAAAAACTTATATTTCTGTCGGTCAATCGGTCGGCTTGTCGAGATCCATGGAGAAGGCGTAAAGTGTTCCTAATGCAAACCAGAATTCTCAAGATAATGAGATCCCGCCCTGTTTCGGAACCTATTCAGAACAAGACGAATAGCTTTTCGAATGGGCGCTTTCTGTTACTTTGTATAGACTGGCATTTCCAATTGACCAAGCAAAAGATGGCTACCTCAGGAAGAATGGATTCAAGTTCCAACAAGGAGAGTTCCGGGTCGCAGTGCCGGTCCGGAAAGCTCATTGATTCTATTTGCGATGAGTTTGAAGCCTCGTGGAAGGAATCATCGCACCCAAGTCTTGCCAAATTTCTTGGAAAGGGGTCGGAAGATTTCAGAGGGATGCTCTTTGTCGAACTAATGGCGATCGATATCGACTATCGCGAGATGGAGGGGGAAACCGTGAGCACAGATTACTATATCGACCGCTTCCCCCAGTTTGAAAAGCAGATCCGGAATTGGTTCCGCGACAACTTTCTTACGATCAAGTCACCTGATTTTGTAATCAGTAATTACAGAGTAATTGATCAACTTGGAAAAGGAGGGATGAGCATAGTCTACAAGGCTGAGCACACTCGCTTGAAACGAATCGTAGCAGTAAAAATACTCCAGGTGGAGGGGGTCTCTCAACGCGAAGCAACAAGAAGGTTTATACGAGAATCGGAGGCGGTAGGAAAACTCGATCATCCCAATATTGTACGAGCCACTGACGCGGGCACGGAAGGGGACACCTGGTATATCGCGATGGAGTATATCGATGGAATTGATTTGAGAAAGCTCTCTGACAAGATGGGCCCGCTTCCGCTCGTGGAAGCTGCAGCGTTGATTCGGGATGCTGCGATTGGCCTGCACCATGCTCACGAAGCGGGCTTGATTCACAGGGACATTAAGCCTTCAAACCTGATGTTGAGCAGGAAAGGGGAGGTGAAACTCCTTGATCTTGGACTTGCCCGTGTTCAATGGGAAAATCCAGAAGACGAAATCAGCCGGACTGGACAGGTCATGGGAACTCTCGATTATATGTCTCCCGAGCAACTCGATGACCATCGCGTCGAGGCTCCCACTGATATCTATGGCCTCGGGGCCACCTTTTACAAGCTGCTGACAGGCAAAGGCCCACTTCACAGTGAGAAAGGGTCGACTCCCTCGCAGAAGGTGCGGAAGCTGATGGAATACTCAGTTCCTGACATTGAGTTAATCCGTGACGATCTCCCTGCGGAAGCGGTTCATGTCATTCGTAAAATGCTGGCCGGGAACCCGAACGATCGTTTCGCCAGCGCTGCGGAGCTTGTCACTGCCCTGACTCCCCTGTGTGATAATGTTGACCCCGGTTCTTTGGCAAAGAGAATTTTCAGTTCTGAATCCGATTCTGTAGACATCTCGCCGGGTCCCCCGGTTTCAACAGATAGTGCCAGAGAGCAGGTGAAAACAATGAACAAGGGGTTTTCCCTCATTGCAATTTTCACCTTAGTTGTGGCCGGATTTTTTCTCCTGAACTATTTTTTGCAGAAGAACAATGGAGGAGCGCCGGGGAAAGCCGCGGCACCGGTTGCGCAACAGGAGAGCACGCAGATTTCCGGAGAGGCGATGAAAAATGCGAATCCCCTCCCCCTGGATGATCTGCACTGGGAAAAATCCGGCCAGGGCGGAGTGAGTTTTTTTAATGATGAGATCACTGGCCGCCAAAAAGTGAAGATTTACACGAATCGCGGCTCCGTCCTATTTCTCTATCGTGAAGAGCCTACGTTTGAAGGTCTTGACCTTTCGACTACGTTTCGAGTGATTTCGGGTGATGCGCAATTGGGCTTCGGATTGGTGTTCGGCTACGTGGACGAACAAAATTTTTATGCCATTCACCTTCAATCAGCCAGGCACTTCAGGTTGATTCGCTGGAAGGATGGAACTCCCACTGAATTGATCCCCTGGACCTATGCCGACAGAATTCGACACGTCTACACGATTCAATCGGTTCGTATAAAAGTAGTCGGAGGGGAGGTGGCTATCCTTGTCGACGATGAGACCATCGCTTCCTATACACTGGACGAACCCCTTGCCGGGAAAAAGGTTGGGCTGTATGTCTCTGATGGTGGTTTGTCAGTCGATTTCTGGGAAGTGAGACTGAAGGAACACGGTTCCGGTTAAGGTATTTGTTAGTCTTGCGTAGTGTAATGGGTTTTTTATGAGCCTGACTTTTCTGTGAGATCCGTTTCTTCCTCTATCCAGATATCCCTGATAAGGCGAAGCTTCTTTTCGACCGTTCCGCGCTCACCGAAAATCTCGCTGTCCTGTAGCCAATGCGTTCGCTTAAAAAATGACAGTAGGTATGTCCTCCCCGGGCAGATCAATCCCACTGAACAATAAACCCGACCGTGCGGTTGCTGCCGCCATTTTGGTCGACATCGATCCATTTGCCTCGTTTTCCGAGGCGCAGGTAGTTTTCATTGCGTCCACCGTTGGGTTCGGTCACGCCCCAACTGGTGTAGTCGAGCTTCTTGCCATCAACCCATTTCCACAGCCCGTCCACCTCTTCATCGGTGGCGCCGATCCACAGGAGCAGTCCTTCCGCGAGCTTGACAATAAACGCGTTGGTTTCAGCGTCCCCGATGATCGCGAGGTGACCGCCCATTTTTTCCGCCTTTTGCCTGGCCTGCTTCCACGTCATTTCTTCCAGCACTACATGAAACCAGCTCCCCCCGTGATAGATCTGTCTCTTATACACATCTGACGCTGCCGACGAAGAGGATAGTGTA